>JBPCTU010000045.1:0-3900 GCA_051011515.1 Acidimicrobiales bacterium | reverse complement strand
GCACGAAGCCCAAGACGAGCAGCCTCTTCAACCAACTCTTCCGGGGAAGATGCTCCATCCAGAAAACTGAAATGGGAGTGGCAGTGGAGCTCGGCGTACGCCGGACCATCCTGGGTTCGCTCAATAGGTGGGGCTTCGTACTGGAGACGTTTCCGGGACCAGGCAGGACTGTCTCCCCCATCTGCGGGGGCCCAGGTGTTGTCCAGCCTGGAGTAATCGTGTGCTGAGGGGGTCTGTCCAGAGGGGCCATGACGGTCCGACAGTCGGCGCTCGATCTCAGACCAGGGAAGAGGGGGGTTCTGCCATCCCATGAACCTCGCAATCTATCGAACATTTGTTCGATAGATCAAGATCGTTCGAGGGTCGGGTGAAGGTCGTGGCAACAGGGCAGCACCGAACATGGGTCGAATGAACCATCGTTGGGCACAAAGCCTTGGGCCTCTGGGCCCTTTCTCAGGTCGAACCGGTTTCTGCCGATAACTGGAGCAGCCGTGGAGGCGCCCAACCGACCCTGAACTGGGGGCCGGTTACCGCGTCCGCGCGCGACCACCTACGGGATTGCAGCCATGGACGAGGTTTCCGCCTCCACAACCGAGCCGACGCCGTCGGCGTCGATGGACCGACGGGCCATGCTGCGCCGCCTCGCGGCCACCGGAGCCGTGGCCTGGGCAGCACCCGAAATTCTCGCTACCCGTAAGGCATCCGCGATGGCGTTGAGCGGCTGTTTTACCGAGTACACCTTCGAAGGAGGAATGGAAGGGTGGACTGTCAACGGCGGCGGGGGCCCTGTGAGGTGGCGTCGTAGTTCGTACACGTCGTTCACCGGCTCGACCTCGATGTGGTTCGGACGGCGGAACTCACGTGACAGTGAGTACCCGGTGATGGGCCAGGACAGCTACAACTTCCGCAATCGTGCTTCGCGGGGAACGCTCACTTCGCCCGCTACAACCATCTCGACAGGCGATGTAATGCAGTTTCACGTGCGCCTCGCAATCGAGAGCGCAGCACAGTACGACCTCTTCACGCTGTACATCGTTCAAGGCGGCGATCGGTTCGAAATCTGGTCCAAGGATTACGGCGGATTCACCGACATCCCCCACCCACAACAGCCCGGAGGGCCTTGGCGTCTGTATACGACATCTCAGGGCATGCCCAATCCCGATCCTGACGCACCGGGCTGGGTAGCTCAGACCGTCTCACTCTCGGGTCTGACCGGCATCGACTACACCATGCCAGTCCAGTTCGAGTTCGATTTCCAGACCGTCGACGGGCTCTACAACCGGACCGAAGGTATCTACCTCGACAGCATCATGTTGCCGTGCGCCGCACCGCTTGCGCCCTCCGCTCCGGTTGCTGCGGTGGGCCGCACTGCGGCCAACGAGGTCAACACGGGACTCTCCGTCGAACCACCCCTCCAGAGCAGCTACCTACCGGGTTATCGCCCGCCGAAGGAGGTGTTGCCGCCGGCCAAACCCCGAACGCCACCCCCAGAGTGAAGTGCCAGCGCAATCAGTGGCACCACGGCGGCACTACTGCCGCAGCCAGTCCGTTTCAACCCGATAGATCTCGAGCGCCTCCACCAGCCGAGACGGGAATCGGACCGGCTTCCCGGCAGTAGACAACGACCCGGACACCATTTTCTGGGTGGCAATGACCTCATCCCCCCGAACCACTCGCTGGAGCCAGGTGGCCTTGACGCGGCCGACCTCCGAGAGTCCGCTCTCGATGGTCAACGTGTCGGCCAACATCGCCGAGCGATGGAACCGGGTGGCAATCTGAGTGACGACGATCGTCATGTCGAATTCCCGCTGAAGCACGTCCAAGCCCATTCCGACGGAATGGAGGGCTTCGACGCGTCCAACTTCGAAGTACTGGACGTAGATGGAGTGATTGACGTGTCCGTACGGATCCAGTTCACAGAACCGCACCTTGACATCGGTCCGGTGTGCGGCCGAAGAGGCTGCCATCAAGGATCAGTCGTTGAGGACGAACGTGATCTTGAGCGTCACTCGGTATTCGGAGATGAGGCCGTTCGCGACCTCGACCTTCTGGTCCTGAACCCACGCGCCCTTGACATTCTGCAACGTTCGAGCGGCTCGCTCGACCCCGACCTTGGTGGCATCCTCGAAACTGTGAGGTGATGACGAGATGACCTCGGTTACTCGGGCGATCGTCATGGCGGACTCCTGTCGATGGAGGGGATCGAACGAGGGTCAATCGTAGGTTGCTTCCAACCACCACTGCCCAGCTTCGATAACAAATAGATGGGCACCGCCATCGGCCTCTACCACTTGAAGGCGAGCCTGACGGCGGTGGCGATTCGAGTCCCACCACCTCTCCTCGAGAGGCCATGGCCCGGCCCACTCTGTTATCTGCACCCACCCGGCCTCGGTTCGACTCCTGCCCCCAGGTGGGGAATCTTCTGCCCGGAACCTGTCTGGCGAAGAAGAGATGAGCGAACGACCGTCGACACCGACAGATGATCCGGCTCGGTCGACGACAACAATCGGAATCCGGGGATTGTGCAAACGGGTAGGTGACGGACCAGGCAGACCCCCCGGCCATGGAGCAGCCACCTCGGCAGCATCGATGTCGGCGCGATCGAGATCGATCGAATCCGCAGGCACCTTGACGACCTGTTCGCGCGGTGATCTTCCGCCGCGGCGTTCCAGAGCTGTAACAGCGTCGGGTCCAAGGACTCCCTGAACCCGAGCAACAGCACGGGCGGCACGTTCGACGGCCCGAGTCTGGCCTCCCCAGAAACCAAGCTGCCTTCCAGTGGCCGCCTGAATCGAATCGGGACGAACCGACATGAGGGACAAACCCCCACTGGGCCTCTTGACGCTCGAGCCATTGAGCCATCCATCGAGTTGCCAACGGACCCTGTCGGCGATCGAGGCCGCGGTGAGAGCCCCTTCGTGCCTCCAGAACCTCACCAACTCCTCGCCATGTTCGGTCTCGGCCTTTATGACAACCGAAGAGCACGAAGCGCCTCGATCGGTCAGACGATCGAACATCTCGTCGGCCAGAACCTTTCCGACAAATGCCGCTTGATCCACCCGCTCGACCACAGGGTCCAGCTCGATGGAAACCTCCATTTCAGGAGGAGGGTCGCTCATTGCGGGAGGACGTTCGTCGAGGCCGCGCGCCAATCGATGGGCGATCTCGCCTTCGGACCCGAATCGGCCGACGATGACGCCTTCATCGAGCTGAGCCAGCGACCCAAGCGTCCTCAAACCCAAACGAACCAGAACGTCGGACAGCTCAGGCCGATCGAGGCACCGGACAGGGAAGGGAGCCAGGAAGGCGGCTGACCCGCCAAAACCGACGATGTGTGATCCACCTTCACCGGCTTGCCGGGCTGCCAGTGAAGCCGCAAACACTCCATCAGCAATACCAACTCTGGCCGCGTCCGCTCGCGATGTCGTTTCGTTGACCAAACTGATACATCTCTGGGCCAAGGCCGCCTCGCCACCGAAGTACTTGGTGGGGCCCTTGGCGACGAACACAACCATTCCCGGTCGAACTATTTCGACCCTTGGTGTGACATCTTCGAGAGCCCCCACCACAGCTTCGAACTCTCGAGCCTCATGAGGCAGGTCGCGATCGAACAAGAGCAATGAGGGGCACCGACGTTGAGCCTCCCGGCGTCGAAGCCCCTTGTGTACACCCTGGTCTCGGGCAGCGCTGGTACAAGCAACCACCCGATTCGCGTGGACAACGGCGACCTCCTCGTCCTGGAGGTGGCCTCGAGCAACGATGGGCCAGTCGGGGCACCAGACGACAACAACCCGAGTGGCACACTCCCCTGTCTCTTTCACTCCATTCGTTCCGCTCTTGGAAGCGTCAACCCACTCGCCGCAAGGGGAATCCACGCTCAACATCCGTACGGCCTCCGCC
>JBPCTU010000044.1:0-4333 GCA_051011515.1 Acidimicrobiales bacterium | reverse complement strand
GCCTGGGTGTTCCTGTTCCTTGTCCTTCAACTCATCTTCGGAGCGGTGGAGTCGACCTACCTCGGAGAGTGGCTCGGGATAATGGTGCTCGCTCGTTTGAGCCTCGGAAAACTGGCAGGGGCGCGCGAGCGGCGAGCAGAGCAGGATTCTGACCTACGTCGCATTCTGGGCCCGACGTTCACCTTGGACCTCGATGCGGGGCGCGACAGCGTCAGCTCCAGGAGCTGACCTGCGTGCATCGCCTGACGTTGGTTACCCCCGATCTGCCGTACCCGCCCAACGGCGGGAGCAAGATCAAGAGCTACTTCCTGTTGAAGCGGTTGGTGCCGCTGTTCGATGTGTCGCTGGTATCGGTTCTCAAGGGCGACGACGCTGACCATGTTGCCGGGCTCCGAGAAGACGTTGATCTGAGCCATGTCGAAGTGGCTCCCGTGGATCGGCCCCGCAACATCAAGAACCTCGCTCTGAGTTATGCACAGAGACGAACTCTCAACGAGTTCCGTACCTGGTCGCCGGAGTTGGCCGAGCGGGCTGTGCCCTTGTTGGAGGACTCCGACGTCATCGTGGCAGATCACCTCGAGACTGTGCAGTACGTACCCGAACATCTGTGGGAGCGGACCGTGAACCACACCCACAACGCCGAACATGTTCTGTGGCGGCGATACAGCAACGTTTCAGCGGCCCGCCTGACTCGTCTGGTCGCGTTGAGCGAGAGCCGCCGTATCGGTGCTCGGGAGCTCGAGTACGGCAACGGTTGTGGCGCCACCCTCGCTGCTCCTGCCGACCAGAGCGCTCTCAAGGAATTGGGCGTTGAGGGCGATCGCCTCTACTGCACGTACCACATTGGAGATGACTCGTTCCTGGATCTCCCTGACGTCGAGTGGGCCGGCACCGAAGAGCTGGTCTTCTTCTTGGGCACGCTTACCTGGGAGGCGAACATCGACGGCCTCACCTGGTTCCTCGACGATGTGTGGCCTCAGGTGGTGAGCGAGCGGCCCAACGCTCGCTTCGTGATCGGCGGGAAGAACCCGCCGCCCGAACTCCTCCGACGGGTTGACGCTCTCGACAGCGTCGATGCAGTGGGTTTCGTAGATGACCCGGAGACCTTCCTCGAGAAGGCCAGAGTCGTGGTCGCACCGCTTCGATTCGGGAGTGGCATGAAGCTGAAGGTCACCGAGGCGTTGATGAGGGGTGTGCCCACCGTGACCACAAACGTCGGCGTCGAGTCGATCGATGCAGTCGATGGAGTCCACTTGGAGGTCGCCGACGACCCCGCTGAAGCCGCCAGCCGAATCGTCGGGCTGCTCACTGACGAGCAGCGCTGGACAGCGATGCGGGACCACGCTCGCGAGCTCGCCCGAAGGCTCTACACCTGGGACGTTGTCGCGTCGGACGCCAACGCCGCGATCAATTCAGTGATAGCGCGCTAGCCGGCGCGTAATTGGTCCATGACCGCTCTCCACTGCGACGCATCGGACTGGCCTGGCGCATAGAAGCTGAGACGAGTTACGACATCGCCGAACCTGGCCAGGAGCTCGGCGGCAACCTGATCTGGTTCGGCGACCACAGCGAAGGTATTCAGAATCTCGTCGTCGATCAGATCACCCATCTCGACCCACTTGCCCTGTTTGGACAGCGTGTTGAGTTCGTCCTGTAGACCACCCCAGTCGTGAAGTTCCAGAACCCCCCTGTAAGCCGGGGTCGAGCCGTAGAACGCGATCTGCTGCCGGGTCGCCGCCGCGGCCTCGGCCATCTCCTCCTCGGTCCGCCCGGTCACTACGAAGAGCGGTCCCGATACCTCGAAACCTTCCATTGTCTTCCCGGCCTTCAACCGACCCTTCTCGAGCGCTGGTACCGTCACCTCTCGTAGATACCGCTCGGTCGTGAATCCGTGAATGATCACGCCGTCGCAGCTCTGGCCGGCGGTTTCGGTCATCAGCTCGCCCACAGCGGCGAGCCAGATCTTTGGAGGCCCGAACGGCGCGAGCTCCCCTCGATCAGGGGAAAAGAAAGGCGTCATCAGGGTGTGGCTGTAGAAGTCGCCTCGGAAGTCGAGCTTGTCGCCCGTCTGCCAGGTGTTCCAGATGGCCCTGATGGCTTCCACCATCTCGTGCATCCGGGCCGCCGGCTTCGACCATTCCATCGAGAATCGTTTCGTGATGTGGGGTTTGATCTGGCTCCCGAGACCCAAGTTGAAGCGGCCACTGCTCATTGCCTGGAGATCCCAGCCAATGTTCGCCAACAACGTCGGATTGCGGGCAAACGCGACTGCGATGGATGTTCCCAGCTCGAGGTCTCTGGTGTTCGCTGCGGCTACTACCAGAGGCAAAAACGGATCGTGGCTCACCTCCGCGCTCCACACGCCGTCGTAGCCGGCGGCCTCCTGGTCTCTCGAGTTCTTTGAAATGGCTTCGATGTCCGGGGTCAGTCCCAAACCACCGTCAACCTTCATGCGTTTGCTCCTTCGTAGCAGCGTCGTTCGAACATGATGGCCCATAGTTCCCGCAGGCATCCTCGATAGCGGGTCACCGCGGCCGATAAGTCGTTGTACCTTGACCAACTAATCCCCCAACGCCGCTGACTAGCATGGGCGACGCCCAGGAGGCCTCGAACCGGCATGAATGGCTCAGCCCGATGATCATGAGGCGTATTAGGGCCCGCTTGCCACGCGGAGTCGGGGACGCCGCACACGATTCGGCGTGGACCCTGGCCTTCGAAGCTTGCCTGATCCTCATCATCACTGCGTCGTTCCTGATGCTGGGTCGCCAACTCGGCCCGGCCGGCTACGGCGAGTACGTCGGCCTGTTCGCCATCATCACTCCGGTCAGCGCAATTGGGTCGGCCGCCGCGCTCGCGACGCTGCAGGCTTGTTTTCAAGAAGGCCGTCCTGTTGATTTCGTCGTCGGGGCATTCCTCAAGCTTGTGGTGCTGGGAGGGATTCTTGCCACCCTGATTGTCGCCTTCGTCGCTCCGCTCATTCTCGACGACCTCACGATGTTGGCGATCGTGACGATCGCGCTGAGCGAACTGGTCATGGTTCCAGCGGTCAGGGTCATGGCCGGGTCCATCCGCGTTGCTGCCGGAGTGCCTGCCGAGGTCCGATCGCAAATGGTCATGTTGTTCGGACGTTTCAGTGTGCTCGTGATCCTGTTCGCCACCGACACACTTACAGTCGAACGTCTCGGGGTGGGCTGGCTCCTGGCGACGAGCGTCGTCGCCGTCTTCTTGTTGGTAATCCACCTTCCGAAGTTCGGCATACATGTCCGTCGTGCATCGACGTCGTTCAAAGACCTCAAGACCGTCGTGCAGCTGGGCGCACCGATCTACGTCAGCGACTTCCAGACGAACGGCGACAAGCTGGTGTTGAACGGCGCCGGTTTGCAGGCGGAAGCGGGGTTGTACGGGGCTGCATGGCGTATCGCCAACATGACGCTCACACCGCTGCGGGCGATGAACATCGCGGTTTTTCACCGGTTTCTCACACCCGATGATGACGAGCGGGGTGCCCACGTCCGAAGGTCCAAGAAGTTCACGTTCTGGTCGATTCTGGTGATCGTCCCCATTGCCGCCGTGGTCTTCGTGGCCGCACCATTGCTGGTCTACATCGTCGGTGAAGAGTTCAGCGAGTCGGTGACAATGCTGCGCTGGCTGATGTTGTGGGTCCCGATCAGGGCCATCAGCCTGGCACCGCTGTCGGGTCTCTTGGGCCTCAATCGGCTCGGAACCCGGCTTTGGATACTGGTTGGTTCGGCCAGCATCTCGATGGTCCTGTACATCGCACTCATCCCGGACATGGGGTGGGAGGGTGCAGTCATCGGCACCATCGTTTCCGAGATCTGTCTGGCGGTCCTGGCCTGGGGCGCGTTGATCTGGGCGCAGCGACGCCGGGACCTCGAACTGGCCGATGGTTTGGAGTCACCGGCCAGCGAAGCAGCACTCGGCTGAATCGTTGGCCGCGCAGTCGTGGGATTACACCGACTGCACGGTTGGAGCGACCTGTGCGCCAGGCGCGTGAAGGCCTCTACCGCTCGCGGCTGAAGAACTCGAAGCGTCCTGCTCCTGGCGCAGCATTGGCATCGTCGTCGGTGAGGTCGATGACCGGCTCGTCGCCGAAGAGTTCGTCGTCGATGGACGCCCCGATGGCCTCCTCGAGCTGGTTGTCATTGAGGTCCAACAGATCCTGGTCCGGAGGTGGTGGTAGAGAATGTGTCGGCGGCACTGGCGGCAACACCTCGTCGGTGGCCATTGCCGGCACCGGCGATGACGGAGGGATCTGCTCATGTGCCGGTGCGGGTTCTGCGCCCGCCGTCGGCTCGGTAAACGGCTGCTGGCT
>JBPCTU010000043.1:0-4435 GCA_051011515.1 Acidimicrobiales bacterium | reverse complement strand
GCATAGGTGCGTCGCCCAGTTTTGAACCGGACATGGTGCCAAACGCGGTGTACCTCAGCCCGGAACAGGCGGCGCAAGGAGTCGCGGCCACTAGTGCGGACACGTATGCCTTCGGAGCGGTGCTCTTTGAGCTGTTGGCGGGGGAGCCGGCCTTCCGAACCGATACGTCGATCTCCGACCTGATCGACAGCAAACGTGTGGGCGTGTTGCCGAAGCTCACGCAGTTTCGTTCGGATCTGCCGGAGGCCGTTGACGAGGTCGTTCGTCGGGCCATGGCGCCGGACCCGGACGATCGCTATCCCGACATCGCTGAGATGGTGATGGCTTTCCACGCTTCCATCGCGCCTCGACCCGAACAGCGGCCAACGCCACTGGTACTGAGCAGGCGGAACCCGTACAAAGGTCTGGCTGCCTTCGACGAAGCCGACGCCGCAAACTTCTTTGGGCGTGAGGAGCTGATCGATCGGTTGGCCGGTCGCGTCGCCCGCTCGCGTTTCGTTGCCGTCGTCGGTCCATCGGGCTCGGGCAAGTCGTCGGTGGTCCGCGCCGGACTAGCGCCTCGACTGCGCGCCCAGGGCGATTTCGTAATTGCGATGATTCCCGGGGCACACCCTATTGAGGAGTTGACCCGGGCACTTCTCCGAGCCACTCCGGTGTCGCAGGCCGAAGCAACTCGCGATGCGCTTCGGGTCGAGGGAGACGGATTGGTGGACGCGGCCGCCATCTCACTCGGCGATGCTGAGGCGGATCTTGTTGTGATCGTCGACCAGTTCGAGGAACTGTTCACCATCTCCGAGGAGCTCGAGCGCCAGGAGTTCCTCCGCTTGATTGCGGCTGCTGCCCGCGACGATGCCGGGCGGGTCCGGGTCGTGGCCACCATCCGAGCCGATTTCTATGACCGTCCTCTCAGCAACGCCGAGATCAGTGAACTGGTCAAGGAGCACACGATGGCTGTGACACCTCTTGCGCCGGCCGAGCTCGAGCGTGCCATAACGGGCCCGGCCGCTCGTGCTGGTGTAGAGGTCGAACCAGGCTTGGTGGCAGCGCTGATCGCAGATTCCGCCGGTTCCCCTGCTGGTTTGCCGCTCGTCCAGTATGTGCTGACCGATCTTTATGATCGCCGCCACGGGGACGTTCTCGAAACGGCGACGTATCACCAACGTGGCGGGCTGACCGGCGCAGTTGCACGTCGGGCCGACGAACTGTACGAGCAATGCGACCAGGCCGGCCGAGAAGGCGTTCGTCGGTTGTTCAATCGCCTGGTCGTTCCTGGCGAAGGCACCGAGGACACTCGACGTCGTGTGAGGCGCTCGGAAATCCCCACAGTTCCCAGGCAGGTCATCGAGTCGTATGGTGCGGCGAGGCTTCTGACCTTCGACAACGACCCGACGACGCGTGAACCAACTGTCGAGGTCGCTCACGAAGCGCTCATCCGGGAGTGGCCGCTGCTGCGGAGCTGGCTAGATGCGGACCGCGAGGGTCTACGTATCGTCGGCCATGTTTCCGGTGCTGCAGACGCGTGGATCGAATCCGGTCGAGACCCCGACGAGCTGTATCGAGGGGGCCGGCTCGAGAGCGTCGAGGACTGGCTTGCTGCGCACCCGGGTGGGTTGAACGAGCGAGAACTCGAGTTCATAGACGCGAGCAAGGCGGCACGTGATGCACTGCTGGCTCAACGACAGGAGCGTTATGACCAGCAACTCCGATCCAATCGTCGACTCCGTCGGCTGCTGGTGGGCGTCGGAGCGTTTGCGGTCCTGGCGCTGCTCGCCGGGTTGTTTGCGCTGCAACAACGCCAACGGGCCGACGACGAAGCTGCTCAGGCTGACTTCGAGCGTCTGGTCGCGCTTGCCAGCACCCTTCCCGAACAGGACCTGCAGGTGGGGATGCTCGCGGCGGTCGAAGCATTCGACCGCCAAGATCGACCCGAGAGTCGCGGTGCGTTGCAGGCGGCGTTGATGACCGAGCCGCGCTTCGCCGGTCGCGTGCTTTCGACCGGAGACGCAGGCCCGCCGACTGCCGGGCCGAATGGCGAGTGGTTCTTCGCGACGGAAGTCATGCCGGGCGAGGAGTCCAGCAGAGGGACCTGGTATGACGCTGCAACGCTCGAGCCGATGGGTTCGGTTACCGTCGACGGTCGGTGGCGTTTGATCTCGTCACCTGACCGCACGTTGATCGCTGCGACGTGGTGGGACCCCTCGCCCAGGCGTTATGGCGATCCTCGGGTGATCCAGGTTCGGTTGCATGATGCCGGAGGCAGCGAGCTGGGGATTCTTACAGCGACAGGTCAGCCTACAGCTGTCCACTTCCTGGATGCCGACAGTCTCGCCGTCAGCGATGCACTCGGTTTGACGATCTGGAACCTGGGCACACTCGAGCCCGAATCCGTGATTGCGCTGCCGGACTCGCCGCGGCTCGAGGCCATCGATGTCAACACGGACGGCTCACTGTTGTTGGTTTCTTCCCCGGCGACGAGCGCAGGAACGGCGATGGTCATCGACGTCGGCAACGAGGCTGTGGTGTCAGAGACCGTCACGCCGTGTGAGGGACGCTGTGCGGTTCGGTTCGCACCCTCTGGTGAGGTGGCGGCGATCGGGGGAGACGGCAACGTGGTTCTGCGTGATACGGCTTCGTGGGACGTCATCTCAACGATCGCTGTGCCGGACAACATTGTCGATGCGCTCGACTTCAGCGCAGACGGGGCCACGCTCTACGTCGGCACGTTCGAGGGAGACGTTGCCCTATACGACGTGCGGACGGGTGAACGAAGTGCACAGTCAATTGATGCGCGGGCTGGTGCGATCCTCGCAGTTATGACTGCACCGGCGAACCACATCATCACGATGTCGGCGCCAGGGGTGATACAACGATGGAGCGTGGACCGTTCCGGTCCCTTCGGGACTTGGCTCGAGTCCGGCGATGGCTTCGGTGTCTTCGCGCCTGACAGTTCCCGTTTCGTACGTACCAACGATCCTGACGTCGGGTGGATCACCGTGTACGACCCGGCAACCGGTGCGGTGATGGAAGCCATCGAGCTGATCCCCGACGTCCATCTGGGAGCATTGGCGTTCTCGCCTGACGGTCGACACCTTGCGATAGCGACCAACACCATCGACGTTGTCGCTGGAGGGACGCTGAGTGTGGACGAGATGCTGGAGGTGCTCTGGGAGGGCCATCCGCTCGGCGAGATCGTCCTCTACGACGGTGAGACCTTCGAGCCGACCGGGCCGGTTCTCGCCGATCAGGGAATGGCCTTCCCGAAGTTCTCACCCGACGGGCAGATGCTGGCGGTCGGCGCAAACTTCACAGGGAGGGAATTCTTCGCAGCCCACCTCTGGCAGATCGATTCGGGTGAAGTGACCGTCCTCGAGTTTCCGGTGGACTTCCAGGGGGCCGGTCGGCCGAGTTGGAGCGGCGACGGCACTCGGGTGGCTTTCTCCGATGTGGGGGGCGGCGACGCAGTCTTCGACGCTGCGACGGGCCGCCAGGTCGGACAACGCTTCAGTGTTCGCGGCCAGGCCGAGGCCCGCGAGGTGCTGTGGGAACCTGATGGCCTCTCCCTTCTCGGCGTTGGCGCCCCTGGCATCAGCCGCTGGGATTTGACTACAACAGAACGAACGTCACCCTTCTCCGAAGCCACGTCGAGCCAGTGGATGGATCTCGCTGCTGACGGCCGACTGTTGGTAACGGCCTCGGACCAGAGTGAGGCTCGGCTCTGGGATCTCGAGGCCGAGGTGCCAGTAGGTATTCCGTTCCCCGACCCCGGCCTCATGGGGATCCTCCGGGACAATCGATTTCCGCCCGTGCCGGCCTTGAGTCCCGACGGCGGCTACTTGGCCCTGAACGGCGGCAACGGGACGGTGCTGTGGACGCTTGATCCTCAGGTCTGGCGCGAGCTCGCGTGCGAGCTTGCCGGACGCAACATGACCAGGAACGAGTGGGTGAACGTCATGGGCGATGTGCCCTATAGCCCTACCTGCGATCAGTGGCCACCTGCCTGATCCACCGTCGGCGCTTGTGGCGAGGCGAGCCTTGGGAAGCTGGCAATGACGAAACGTCTTGGGCCGGCAGTGGTTGGCTACTGCGCAGACGGTTCGAGGAACTCGTGAACCGAGCGAATCGCGCTCGAGCCCTCGCCCACCGCGGCGGCGACCCGCTTCATCGACCCGAAACGCACATCGCCGGCAGCGAAGACTCCAGGTTGCGATGTTTCGAACGGCAACGGTGCGATCCCATTCGTGTTCGGGACGTCCGAGCCGGTCAGGACGAACCCCTTCGAGTCGAGTTCGACCACGCCGTCGAGCCAATCGGTGAACGGAACCGCGCCGATGAACAAGAACAGGCCGGCGCACTCTCGCCGATCGGAGATACCCGTGCTTCGGTCGGTTGAGGTGACTTCGGTGATTCGGTCGTCTCCGTGGAGTTCGGTGATTTC
>JBPCTU010000042.1:0-9009 GCA_051011515.1 Acidimicrobiales bacterium | reverse complement strand
GTCGTAGGGAACGCCGGCTTGGGCTGCCGCCGAAAGGCCTCGGACCACGTGGCGAATCTCATCGTCGGCATCGGAGACGCTGAGGCTTTCGATTCCTGTTGGCAAACCAACAGTTGCCGCCTCGATGCTGGCCAGGGCAGTGGTTGCAGCCTCGTTGGAGGACAGCTGGCTGACCATGGTGAGGAGGCTCGAATCGGCCTCTTCGTTGCCGGTGGTGCCGACGATGACTGTGATGGCCACGACCGCCGCGAGAGCGCGCAACATAGTGGCTTGCGATGGTGCGAGCGTGTCGGGAAGGAACACGACCAGGCTGCCGAGGCTGTTGGTCAGCTCCGGTTGAGCTTCGATGGTCGCAACGGCTGAGCGCACCAGGTCTTGTTCGGTGTACCAGCGGTCCGAGAGGCTCGCGCAAACGGCGCGATGGACGCGAACCACCTCGGCGGCTCGAAAACCAACGTCGGCGAGCGTGGTGAGCTCGGCCTCGGCCAGTTCGGATAGTTCACGATGGGAGTTGACCAACCGTCGTTCGGTGGTGGGGTGATCGCGTACCCGTTCGAAGTAGCCGGGCTGAACTCGTAACACCTGGCGTACAGCCGCGGCGACAACGGGTGTCGAGACGGGCCTGAGGCCGCGAGAAGAAAGCGAGGCCGAACCGAATAGCTCGGCGACTCGAAAAGGGGTCACGAAGTCGACGCCGGCAATGCCGGAGGGGTAAACCCTCCCGGCTTGTGTTTCGGCTGGCGCGGGTGGCGTCGGACTCGCCGCCAGCTCGCGGCGGGCTGCAATGCCCACGAAGTTGTTCGGGACCACGACCGTGACCGGGTCTAGCGGGTCGGATCCTTTCGCGTCACGTACTGCCTCGGCGAGGGCGCGGTGAGTGGCCGGACCCGCGGGTACGACGATAAACCTCGGTTGTGGCGGATCGGAGTGCACTCGCGTCGATCGTAGGAGGACGGTGTGACATGCCCGGCGATGTTCGTATCGGACCGTCTACCTCGAATTCAAACTCTGCGGGCATCCTCGATGAGGTTGATCTCGTACAAGACCTGCGCGAGCCGATCTGCCGCCGAGATGGAGCCGAATCGCTGGGGGTTCTCCGGGGTCACACAGCTTGCGACCGGGCTCAAGACCGTCCAGGGGGTGGGGTGGCAGAACTGCACCACAGAGAGCCGGTCCCCGCTGTCGTCGGGATCGGCGACGACACGATGCACCCCAATAGGTACCAACCCGTTGGTGATGATCTCGAGCATGATGCCAGTGTTGATGATGACGTGATCGTCGGGGGGCATGGCGTCGACCCACGCCCCGTCTACCTCGACTTGGAGTCCCTTGGCGGTGGATCGGGGCAGCGCGGTGATGAGGTTGATGTCGCCATGAGCGCCGGCCCAGATGTGTTCTTCGTCGGGGGCTTGATCCATGGGTGGGTAGTGGATGGCTCTCGAGAGGGTCGACCCATCGGTGACCATCGCGTCGAAGAACGACTCATGACAGCCGATACCGACGGCGATGATTCGGAGGAATCGCCGCTGCAGTTCGGCGAGGGTGTTGTGGAAGGTAGTCAGCGTCTCCGATATGCCCGGTACGACTGCATCGGGAAACAAGTTCTGGCGGTAACTCTCGGGGAAGCGCACCCTCAGTGGATGTCCGCCCGGGAGGTCGGGCCCCCAGTTGAGCATTTCCTTGAAGTCCGGAACGTCGGCAATCGCCGCGGTTTCGACCAAGAGACCGGTGTAACCACGCGACCCGTGACTTCCCTCGGCCACGAACTGGCCCTTTGTGTCATTGGCGGATCCGAAGAACTCGTCGAGTTTCCCGTAGGCGTCGTCGAGGAGCGAGGACGGTAGGTCGTGTGCGGTGTAGACGAAACCGTTCTCGAGGCTCTTCATCACGCCGTCGACGACGGCTCGTTTCGTGCTCGCGTCACCCTTCTCGAATTTCAACAGGTCAACATCAAGGATCTCGCCGCTCATGACGGTGAGCCTAGTGGGCGTCGATGTGGGTATGGATTGGTGCCGCGGTCTAGTTCGGGCCGAAGAGAACGAGCACCTGTGGCGCCTCGGAGCTGAGTGCCAGCGCCGAGGAACCGTTCGGCGCTGCGAAATCGACGACCGGCAGCGCGTGGGTCGTCGGGTCGAGATTGCGCAGGTCGCGCATGAGGTTGATTGCGTCGAACATGCTCATCGTGTCATCGACCTTCAACCCCTCGGTCAAACCACTGAGCACCCGCAAAAGAGTGACCGGGTTGCGGGTACCGCCGATCTTGTCGAACACGGCCAACAGGAACGCTCGTTGACGCTCAGTGCGTCCGATGTCGGAGTTTCCCTGTGTCGTGCCGAGGCCCGCGGCTCTGATCTGCGCGCAGGTCAGACCACGGCCCGCTTGCCTGTCGAACTCGGTGTAGGTGCGGCTGCGCACATAAGCGAGCGCCTGCTCGGGATCCAGCTCGACCGCGCCGCGCCGCCTCACGTTCAACCCGCTCTTCGGATCACACGCGGGAGAACTGAACCGGATGGTTATCGATCCGACTGCGTCGATGACGTTCAAGAACCCGGCGATGTCGACTTCCAAATAGTGGTGGATAGGGATACCAGGGTCGGTCTGGATTGTTCGGATGAGAGCGGGCACCCCACCGAGCGCCCGCGCTGCGTTCAGCTTGTCGGGTCCGGACCCCGAGACGTTCACCCAGAGGTCCCGCGGCAACGAGACCATGTGGTTGTCGCCGTGGTCGATGTGGAGGACGACCATGGTGTCGCTCCGTTCACCCTCGATTCCGAGGCCAATGCGCCTCGAAGTCTTCAGGTCGTCGGGGACTCCTTCGCGGCTGTCGGTGCCAACGATCAGGTAGTTGGTGTATTCGTCGGTGCCCGCGCTCAGCGTTCCCTCCGTGTCGATCTTCTCGACGCGATCCCAGAGCACCCAGCTCCACACTGAGGTAGCGACACCGGCGATAACCGCCAGGGCAGCGAGGGCGATGACGACCTTGCCAGCTCGGCGCCGGCCAGTTCTTCGGCGACCCGGCGACTCCGGAAGCGGAGTCGGGATCGAGTCCGGGTCCCAAGGAAGCTCCGGCTCGATCGGAATCTCTGGTGTGTCGGGGCCAACCCCCGGTGGGGCCGCCGAGGGTGGGACCGAATGTTGCGGCGCGTTGGATGGCGATGCCGTCGGTTCGGCCGGAGTCGACACGCGGAAACTGCGGTTGTCGTGTGGGAGAGGCTCGGGCTGGTCGGCGTCGGGGAGCTTCGCCAAGCGGTTCCAGAGGTCTTCGTCCGATGTTGGTTGGTCGCCCTCTGCCACCGCCCTATTGCAGCATGAACGCGCCCGGCGCGTGCTGCATGGCGCTCTGTGACCAGACCCCGGCCGTTGGCCCCATGCCGGTTGGGAGGAACCGTTCCACCAGGACTACGCTGCACCAGCCACATCAGCACCAGTGGCTACTTCAAGCTCAATGTCCAGCATCCGTCACTCTCGCCTCATTGCCGCGCTCGTCAGCGTGCTGGTTCTGGCTGTTTTCGTACCGACGGCGGCCTCGGAGGATCCCAAGGACACCGAGGAGATCAAGGAAGCGCGCGAGGAACGAAAGGAAGCTCGGCGCAACCAACTAGAGGCGTCCATCGAGCTGAAGTTCATCGAGGCCGAGGACATCGAAGTTGTTGCGGCGTTGGAGGCCGCGACCGAGCTGGTAAATCTCCAGTTGGCCAAGGTGGATGCCGTATCCCAGAGGTTGCAGGCATCCGACGACGCTTTGGCCGATGCAGAAGCGGCGCTGGTTGCTGTTCAGGTTGAGATCGACAACTTGAGGGCCAGGGCCGTCGATGCTGCAGTGGCCTCCTATGTCGGCCTCAGCGACGAACGCAACGCTGTTTGGCTGAACACCGATGATGCGACGATGGCCGCGCACAAGATCGCGATTCTCGACACTGTCGAGGCCGACGCTTTCGAAGTGTTGGATCAGTTGCGGGCGATCGAGGAGCGTCGAGGTGAGTTGCTGGAACTTGCCGATGCCGCTCGGCGTGATGCCGAAGAGATCGAAACCGAACTGGCCGACGCCCTGGTCGACCTCGAGGTCCGTCAGGCCGTCCAGCTCGAGATCAAAGCAGAGCTCGAGGCCCGGCGCGACAGGTGGGAGGGCGCACTCGCCGATGCCGAGGTCGAAGAGCAACGCTTGACCGATTGGATTCGTGCCGAGCAAGCGCGGATCGAAGAGGAGCTCCGCCGAAGGCGTGAAGCCGAGCTGCGTTTGAGCCAGAGCCAGGCTCGGCCCGGGATCATCGGCACGGGTGGGTGGACCTGGCCGACGGGGGGTGGTGTGGCCTCAGGCTACGGTCAACGACTCCACCCGATTCTGGGTTACTACAGGCTTCACTCGGGGATGGATATCGGCGGCGCGATGGGCCAACCGATCTGGGCCGCTCACGAGGGGATCGTCGCATCGGCCGGGTGGAACGGCGGGTACGGCAACACGGTGATCATCGGCCATGGCGACAACACGACAACTCTGTACGCTCACATGTCGGGTTTCACAGTCAGCCCGGGAACCTTCGTCTCACCCGGAGATGTCATCGGCTACGTGGGCTCGACGGGCCTTTCGACGGGGCCGCATCTTCACTCCGAGGTCCGTATCAACGGTATTCCGGTGAACCCGGCGCCGTACCTTCCTTGACGGTCTCCCGGCACGGGCTGGCCCGACCTCTTGGCCGTACGGTTCGTTTCGAGGACGTTCGTCAGGCGCTGGCGATGCCGATCACGACCAAGACAATGATCGCGATCAAGACGATGGTGGCAAGGACGAGCGCTCTCGGAACTGCTCGTGAGGTGAAGCGGAGCGGCGCCTTGGCATCGGTGATGGGCCTCGCGGGCACGTGATCGCGGGCGTGTTCTGGTTTGGCCACAACTCCCGGCGGGTCGATCCCGGTTCGACCCGATGAGCGAACCTTTTCGGTCCACTGCTCGCCGTCCCACCACCGCTGTTCGTGGCGACCGAAGGGGTCGCTCTGCCATGACGCGGGGTTGGGGTTCTCGGCGCTACCCATCGTGGTTCTCCCGGGCTCTGCCCAAGAGTACGGGAACAACGCACGGGTTGCCTGGAGGGTGGTGAGCCGCCCTACCGCTCGACCAGGAGATCGCCGAATCGAGCGACGATATCGGGCAAGTCTGGGGCACTCTCTGAGTCCGCGCTGTCCAGCGTGAAGCTCGCTGTTGGTGGGTCACCTTCGACGTCGACGGCGATGAGAAGCTGCGGCGCATGGGGTCCACCCTCTTCCAGCAGCACTTGGATCAACCCTGCCTCGGGGTCCATATAACTGACGTCCCCCAACCGGTACGCCCCCTCGAGAAGTTGGAGGAATACATCTCCGGGCTCGGTTCTCAGCACCACCGGCTGCGCCGGGTGAGTTGGTGGAGTGCCCGTGGGAGTCCGAGCCGATGGAGCGGTGGGTAGGGGAGAGGAGCCGCCATCGGTGAACCGACACAACGTGTCATACGCGATGTTGAGTGTGGCTGCTCGATCGTTGGCGGCGCCGGTGGCATCGATGTCGGGGTGAACCTTCACGATCTCCGATCGATATCGATTTCGCGCCGACTCCCACGTGGAACCCGGTGCGATCCCGAGCAGCTTCATTGCTGACAAGGTCTCGTGTTCGGACGGGCGCCGTGTCGACTCCACATGGGCGACTGTACTTGTCCACCCGGTTGACATCACTGCCGGTGAAGCTGCCATGGGTCGCCGGAAAGCCAAGTCGTCAGGCATCGGTCTGCCAGAATTTGGTTGTGAGATTCCAACTGACTGCGATCGCCGAGGCCTCCGGCGGAACACTTCACGGGGCAGATGTAGCGGTCGAGGGTGTTGGGATCGACTCACGGGAACTGGCATCGGGGAGCCTTTTCGTGCCGATAGTCGCCGAGCGCGATGGACACGATTTCATCGGCAGTGCGATCGACGCCGGGGCGGCGGCCTACCTGACCAGCGGACCGCTCGTCGGCGAACCCGCTGTGGTCGTGCCCGAGACAACAGCGGCGCTCGGCGTCATCGGTCGGTTGGCGAGGCAACGGATCGAGTGTCCCGTTCTGGCCATCACCGGTTCAGTTGGCAAGACCACGACCAAGGACTTGTTGGCCGGCGCACTGGGTTCAAGTCGCTCGACTCATGTCAGCTATCGGTCGTTCAACAATGAACTCGGTGTTCCACTAACGCTCGCCAACACTCCTGACGGGGCCGAGGCTGTTGTGTTGGAAATGGGTGCCAGGGGCGCAGGCCACATCGCGCTTCTTTGCGAGATCGCACGACCCGAGATCGGCATCGTTTTGGCTGTCGGGGCAGCCCACACGGAGTTGTTCGGCGACCTCGACGCCGTCGCTCGGGCAAAAGGTGAGCTGATCGCGTCGCTACCGAACACGGGGGGAGCGATCCTCAACGCCGACGACGAGCGAGTGTCTGCGATGGCGATGCTGACCGACGCGGAAGTGGTGACGTTCGGCAACAACGGAGATGTCCGCGCCCGGCACGTCAGGCTGGACGACCATCTCCGACCCACGTTCGACCTGACGAGCCCCTGGGGTGACGCCCGAGTCTCGTTGGCGGCAGCGGGGGCACACATCGTCACCAATGCATGCGCTGCGGCAGCATCGGCCTTGTTCATCGGTGCGGACCTGGCTTCAGTGGTCGAAGGGCTCGAGAACGCGGAGATCTCTCCGCTACGGATGGACGTACGGAGGTTGTCATCGGGAGCGACGCTGATCAACGATGCCTACAACGCGAACCCGCTGTCGATGAACGCGGCGATCGATGCCCTTGTTGAAGTCGATGCCAAGCGCCGGATCGCCGTCTTGGGGGTAATGGCAGAGCTCGGTGAGCGCTCGGCAGCGGAGCATTTGCTGATCGGTGAACGTCTGAGGGACTCGGGGATCGAACTGGTGGCCGTTGGCGCGCCGGAATATCTGAAGGGGCCGGTAGGCGGAGCCGATAGCGGTGTCCGGGTGGAAACGGTCGCCGAGGCGCTCGAGTGCCTGCAGGGCATCGATGAGGACGTTGCTGTTCTCGTCAAAGGCAGCCGTGTTGCCGGTCTCGAGCGGGTGGTCGACGAGCTACTGCGGTGACCCGGCCGCCACAAGATGTCTAGTCGGTGGGCAGCTCGCTAGGCATCATGGGTGAGTTCGTGCGGTGGTAGTCCGCCAGGCGAGCGGCGTCGCAGGTCGGACACAGGTGCACTAGTCGAGCGCTCTGCATCGAGAGCTGGGTCCCTCGACTCTTTTCGACCACTGCCTCGAACGCTGGGCGTACGTCGGTGGAGGAACACGTGGGGCAGCGTGGTTGCACGTCCCGATCCCACGTGAGGTCGCAGCTGCCACATGTGACGGAGATGACTCCGTCGGTGTTGGTGCCGCGTAGATCCTCTTCCTCGCCACAACGCGGGCAGGCGACAAGTGTCGACATCGATGCGACCGTACTGGGCGGTATCGTCATGCGCACGCGCTGACAGTTCCTGTGCGAACTGACTGCGCATCTTCTCGTGCCAGGATCTCACTACGACACACTTGGTGCCCCGGCCACCGCCACTGGAGAGCAGCTCCGGCGGGCGTACCTGAAGCGCGCCCGACAGCTCCACCCAGATCAGGTCGTCGATCGGCCCGCGGCCGAACGGGCCAAGGCCGAGAGACGCATGCAAGAGTTGAACGCCGCTTGGTCCGTCCTCTCTGACCCCGAGTCGCGGCGCAGTTACGACCTGCAACTCATCAACGCCCGGCCACCGGCCGGCACTGGCCGGGTCGTATCGGCCAGAAACAAGACGTGGAAGCCATTCGACAATCCCAGGCCACCAGCCCCGCCCAAGTCGACAGGCCCCGCAGTCGCGGACGAAAAGGACATGGAGATCCGCGGCACGGCGAAGCTCCTACGCCCCGGACCCCTCGTGGCGCTCTTTTTGTCTCTGGTCGGGCTGATCATCGTCGCAACCCTGTTGACCGGCGGGGGGTCATCAACAGCCAGAACACTTCCGGAGGCTGAGCCGACCGGGGTCCCGGTCGGTTGCATCTCACTCGTTCCGGTTGCCGAGAGCGTTCCGTGCGGCAACCACGACGCTGTCGTATGGACGACGGTTGGCGCCAACGAGACGTGTCCCGACGAGTTCGAGTCGATCTATCGACAAGGCATCGGTGGGCTCTTCTGTGTGACCCGCGTGCAGTGAGGCCGGCTTTGGTGTCCGGTGGTGGTCACCGCCGGCGCCGATATCGTCCCACGGTGCGATCAGAAGGTCTGCACCCCCCCTGCGATGCGTTACTCCACCGTTCTTCTTCTCTTAGCCCTCCTTGCCGCGCTCATTGGTGTCCTGACCCCGAGTTCGGCTGTGGGTGCACCCGGGGTTGTGCGCGACGACATCAACGGAGATGGGAAAGGTGATCTGCTGATCGGAGTTCCGCTGGAGTCCGTTCGAGGTGCCAGGCGCGCTGGGGCCGTGAACGTTGTGTTCAGCAATGGCAACCGGTTGGCAAAGCCGGGCAACCAGCTGTTGACGCAGGCGGCAGACGAGGATGGGGAGGTCGAGCCGGACGACCTGTTCGGTTCAGCAGTCGAGTTGGTCGATGTCAATGGTGATGGCTTCGCTGAAGCGGTGATCGGAGCGAGCGGCGAATCGGTCGGCTTGGAGGTCAACGCTGGAGCAGTTCTTGTCGTTCCGGGCTCTCGCCAGGGCCTTCGCAGCGATGACGTCGAGCGATTTGTCCAAGGCGCCGACCTTCCGGACGAGGCCGAACTTGGCGACTTCTTTGGCTTCAACATCACCTCTGGTGACTTCGACGGCGACGGTTACGGCGATGTTGTCATCAGCGCGCCCTTTGATGATGTGGGCAGCCGCATCGATGCGGGCAACGTGACCGTGATTCATGGCTCGTCGGTTGGTCTGGACCGATCGTCGGCACAGGTCTTGTCTCAGGGCCCGGAAACGGTTGGTGCGGCGAACCCGGGTGATTTCTTCGGTTGGTCGCTGGCATCAGGAGACTTCGATGGTGACGGCTTCG
>JBPCTU010000041.1:0-9247 GCA_051011515.1 Acidimicrobiales bacterium | reverse complement strand
GTCATACCCCGCGGTATGGAGAGCACTTCCGCGACATCGTCGTCTTGGCGAAGAATCGCGGTTGTCCACGCGGTGCCCAACCCACGCGCCCGCAGCGCGACACAAAAACTCCAAACAGATTGGATGACCGAGTCGAACAACCCCGGACGCCCGCTGCCGTCATGTTCACCGATGATCGTCGGGATGACGATTGCCGGCACTTCGGCCAGGTGTTCGGCGAGGTAGGCAGCCGATTTCATAACTCGTTCCTGGGCGTGGCCGGTGCCCGCCAGGGCGTCGCGGGACTCGATCATCCACGTACCTGCTGACTCCATGTACAACTGAGCGAGTCTCTCCTTCAGTTCCGGTTCACGCACGATGACCCAACGACGACTGCCTTGGTTGCCGCCCGACGGAGCCTGTTCGGCGATGTCTATGCAGTCGTAGATGATGTCGTTGTCGACGTCACGTTCGAGGTCGAGCCGGAGTCGAACTGCTCTGGTAGTTGTGAGCGCCTCGTCGACCGAGTTCACGTCGATGGTCATTCAGGGCTCCTTGGTGCGCTGGTGTCGATGAGGGCACATCTGATCACAGATCTTCGACGGGGCCGATGAAGAGTTCCGCCGCCTGCGGCGGGGCCGGGTCGACGGGATGAGCATCTGCAGCCCAGGCGACCACTCCGCCGATCAGGTCGGTCGACTCGGTATAGCCGAGGTCTTTCAGCGCTGCGGCGGCGATCGAGGAGCTGTAGCCCTCGTTGCACACCACGACCACCGGCTGATGGAATGCCCCAAGGGCCGGATGTGAGTATCCCGACGTCGGGTCGGCGCGCCACTCGAGGACCGTGCGCGGGATCGGCACCGAGCCAGGAATGACGCCGTGGAGTCGACGGTCATCTGGGATCCGTATGTCGATGACCGTCGCAGGCTCCCTGCGCTGCAACAGGCCGGCCAGCTCCGCCGTGGTGATTCGGTCGAGGCTCGATCGCGCTTCGGCAGTGACGTCGTGGATCGTGTACCTCTCGGTTCGCCTCCAGAAGCTCCGGTCGCCGGATTTCGCGGTTCGCTCGAAACCACACTCGGCAAGGTCGGCGGCGAACGCCGCGGTGGTGACGCTGACCGCCAGGCTGCCACCAGGCTCGAGGTGCACAGCACAGTTGTGGGCCAGAAGCCTTCGCAACGCATCTGGGGTGTCGATCACGTCGCTTCCGAGCAGGATCGAGCCGAACCGGCCTCGAATCTGCGATCGAGGGAAGGCTCGGGCCGATATCGAGTCGACCTCTGCGGCCGATTCGTCGGTGGCAACCGCACCGACGATGAGCGCGCGAGCGTTGTCCATCGGCCCATGTTCGCAGAACCAGCCGGGGCTGGTTTCGACCGGCTGCAAGTAGGGTTGGGTGATGGCAGACCAGGCAACGTTCGCCGAGCAGGCGATGCCGTTCATGGACCAGCTTTACTCCCACGCGCTCCGAATGACGCGCAACGCCGCCGATGCCGAGGACCTCGTCCAGGAGACCTACCTCAAGGGTTATCGGGCGTTCGACTCGTTCCAGGAAGGGACGAACCTTCGTGCCTGGCTCTTTCGGATCCTCACCAACAGCTACATCAACACGTACCGCAAGAAACAACGACGACCCGATGAGTCCGACCTCGGTGATGTCGAGGACCTGTACCTGTACCGGCGCCTCGGCGGCGCCGAAACTGCGACGTTGGGGCGCAGTGCCGAGGATGTTCTACTCGATCACCTCACTGAATCCGAGGTCAAGGACGCAATCGAAGCGTTGCCGGAGCAGTATCGCGACGCGGTTCTATTGGCAGACGTCGAGGGGTTCGCGTACAAAGAAATCGCCGAGATCCTCGATGTTCCGATCGGCACCGTGATGTCTCGGCTACATCGGGGAAGAAATCGCCTGCAGGATGAGTTGTATGAGTTCGGCCGGCGAAGGGGCTTGGTTCCCGAGGCCGAAGATGTCACAGAACCCGAGGGCGGTGCCACGGTTAGCGCCGGCGCCGAGAGTTGAAACCGATGAACAACCAAGAGTCTTGTCCAGGAATACCCGAGAAATGTGAGCACTCGAAGGCGCTCATATCTCGAGTGCTCGAAGGCATCCCCGACGTCAACAACGTTGCGGCTGCACGAGATGAGCTCGGGCACTGTCTGCCGTGCGTTCAACAGATCGACTTCCAGGTGCGGTTCAAGGTGGCCATGGCCCAACAAGCAACCGACCAGGCTCCGCCGTCGTTGCAGCTCCGAATCAGCGAAGCTCTGGGCAGCGTCGATCTGAACGACATCGACGTCACCGATCTCTAGGCGCCCAACCCCGCCCCACTCGTTCAGTCGAGGACCCACTCCTTCAGTCGAGGACTTTGCCTCGCATCCGGGGAACGACCATTGGTTGGTGGAGTGCGCAAAATTCGAACTCGTTGTAGCGAGAAAGAACGGTGAGGCAGTTGGGTTCCTCGCACACTCTGTGGCCCACCACAGACAAGCCGACACTGTCCGCTAGTTCCGACATGGATCGGCAACCCTGGGTCCACGACGGCTATTCCCGCGTTCGTGGCAATCGACCAACGTCTGGTCCGATTCGGCCGTTGTTGTCGGGTGACGTGTCAGAGAAGGCGCTCAGGCGTCTAACATCGACCCCATGGACGTCCTCGCCGCACAGGATTGGCACTGGTGGATCGGTGCGGTTCTCGCACCGATCGGGATCTTGATGGTTATCGCCATCGTTGTCGGCTACTTCGTCAAGGTCGTGGCACCCAGGTATCCCAACCGTTACCAGAAACGTCAGTAGGAACGTCGTGTCGGGCCCGGTCGACTGGGAGCTCGCGCAACGGGTCGCCACCCGGATCGCCAGCCGCAACCAGGCAGTTCCGGCGTATCAGTACGCCACCCTCGACCCGGACTTCACCCGGTTCACCTCCGAGGCCGAAGAACTGGTTGCCATCGAGACCGGTCTTCGGTCGACGTCTGGCGCTGCAAGAGCGCGGGTAGCCGATCGTCCGATGTGGATCGGAGCGAACATCGCATCGTTCCAGAGGTTGTTGAAACCAGTTACCGACAAACTTGCAGCCAAGTCGCCGAAATCGTCCAAGGTCGGCGGTGCGGCCGGCAAGGTCGGGGGCATGGAAGTTGGTGTCTTGCTCGGCTGGATGTCAGGTCGCGTCCTGGGCCAGTACGACCTGTTGATCATCGAGGACGAGAGTCCTGAGGACCAGGACATCGTCTACTACGTCGGCCCCAACGTCGTTGGCTTGGAGAAGAAGCACGGGTTCCCGCCCGACGAGTTCCGCCTGTGGCTCGCATTGCACGAGGTGACACATCGAGCTCAGTTCACCGGTGTGCCATGGCTTCGGGAACATTTCCTCTCGCTGGTTGGTCAAACTCTCGATGCGGTCGATCCCGACCCCAAGGTGCTCAAGGAAGCCGTGCAGAAGATCATCGAGGGGAAGAGGCGGGGCGAAGATGTTCTGGCCGACGGCGGCTTGCCCGCACTCATTGCCACACCGGAACAGAAGCTGGTTCTCAACCAAATCTCGGGGATGATGAGCCTTCTCGAAGGCCACGGCGACGTCACCATGGATCGTGCCGGCGCAGGCAGAATCCCCAGTGCCGAGCGATTCTCGAAGACACTTCGCTCTCGCCGCAACTCGGCCAAGGGAATCAGCAAGATGCTTCAGCGGGTCATCGGAATCGAGGCCAAGCTCAACCAGTACCAAGCCGGCGAGAAGTTCATCGCCGAGGTCGAAGCCGTTGGTGGTCCTGAGCTCGTGAACCGAGCGTGGGAGGGGCCGGCAAATCTGCCCTCGATGGACGAGATTCGAACCCCACAGCTTTGGATCGAGCGGCTCGATAACGGCGCCGGCCAAGAGGCTGTGCCGGTCTCCTGAGCCGGACGAATCGGCGACCATGACCGAACAGCCCGCGTTTGTTGCGGCGCTACTCGAACGTTGTCACTTCCCCGACGAACATCAGTTGAACTGCGCCGTCAGCGGTGGCGCGGATTCGATGGCGCTGCTTGTACTGGCGACAGCCACTGGCGCAAACGTGCACGCCGTACACGTCGATCATGGATTGCGGCGCGAGTCGAGTCGCGAGGCGCAACTGGTCGAGGCAGCTGCGGTTCGTTTCGGAGCGACCTTCGAGGCAGTCGCAGTCGATATCGAAGTCGGGCCGAACCTCGAGGCCCGGGCGCGGTGCGCTCGATACGCCGCGTTGCCCGACAGTGTGCTCACCGGCCACACCGCCGACGACCAAGCCGAGACCGTGCTGTTGGGGCTGCTGCGAGGCAGTGCCTGGACTGGGATGTCCGGTATGGACCCAAGCGGTAGGCCATTGCTCAGTCTGCGTCGTAGCGAGACCGTCGGTTTGTGCCTCGACCTGGGTCTGGAGGTCGTCGACGACCCGAGCAATCGAGACCTTGCCTACAGGCGCAACCGGATCCGGCACGAACTCTTGCCGCTCTTGACCGACATCGGAGAGCGCGATCCAGTCCCAGTTATCACCCGCCAAGCCCAACTGTTCGGGCAGGGTGGCGAGGTCATCGCAGAACGTGCCGAGGAACTCGACGTCACCGATGCCGACAGCCTCGCCTCTGCGCCCGAGATCGTGGCTCGGGAAGCGGTGCGCCAGTGGTTGTGGGCGGGAACCAAGGGCGACTATCCACCCGACCTGGCCACGGTCGATCGTGTGCTGCAAGTGGCGCGACTCGAGATCGGTGCGACCGAGGTGGGTCGTGGCTGGCGAGTCGATCGGAGCAACAAAAGGTTGCGCCTGACGCCGCCCCACTGACGCGACCGCACCGGTTACTACTCAACGTGACCAGATCCTGCTACGTGTGGTCGTTTTAGCCAACGAAGGAGTCAAACGAGGGATTCCCCAGGTCAGAGGGCCAGAACTACCGTCAAGTCAATGAAATCCCGCACCTTTCGGTCACCCATTTTCTGGTTGCTCCTGGTCTTTGCGGCCATCGTTGCCTTCGCCTACTGGCCAACTGGCGGCGGCGACGACGTCGAGGAGATCTCCCTCAATGAATTCGATCGTGAGCTTGCCGCAGGTGAGCTGGAGTCGGTCGAGATGGTCGAGGGTGCCAACGTGATAAAGGCCGTCCGGTTGGATGGCACCGAGTTCGAGGTCCGATACATCGGCCGTGACAGCGACCAGCTGGCCAACGAGATCCTCGCCGTTGAGCCCGAGGTCGAGCTCACGGTCGGGCGCGACACGGGCGGCAACTTCTGGGTGTCGCTTCTCTTCACCCTTCTTCCACCCATTCTCTTCGTCGGGCTGTTCTTGTTCATCTTCCTGCGGCTCAACGGCAACCGCACGAACGGCTTTGGCAAAACCAATGCCAAGAAGATGGAAAAGGACATGCCGACGGTGACATTCTCAGATGTCGCCGGAGCGGACGAAGCCGTTGAAGAACTCCGCGAGATCAAGGAGTTCCTTTCCGACCCGGTTCGGTTCTATTCGATGGGTGCCAAGATTCCGAAGGGAGTCTTGCTGTACGGCCCTCCCGGCACTGGCAAGACCTTGCTCGCCAGGGCGGTTGCCGGCGAGGCGGGTGTCCCCTTCTTTTCGATCTCCGGTTCCGACTTTGTCGAAATGTTCGTCGGTGTCGGGGCCTCACGAGTGCGAGATCTCTTCCAACAAGCGAAGGAGGAGGCTCCGGCCATCATCTTCGTGGACGAGATTGACGCCGTTGGCCGCCACCGCGGTGCGGGCCTGGGTGGCGGCCACGACGAACGCGAGCAAACGCTCAACCAGATGCTGGTCGAGATGGACGGTTTCGACCCCACCAGCGGCGTGATCATGATCGCCGCCACCAACCGTCCTGACATCCTCGACCCGGCACTGCTGCGACCAGGCCGTTTCGATCGTCAGATCACCGTCGACCGGCCTGACCTCGAAGGGCGGTTGGCGATCCTCGACGTTCACGTGTCCGGCAAGCCGCTGGCCGAAGAAGTCGAGCTCGACACGATCGCCAGGCGGACACCAGGCTTCACCGGAGCCGATCTAGCAAACCTCATGAACGAGGCAGCCCTGTTGGCTGCCCGTCACCGACGCACCGAGATCGACATGGAGCTGATCGACGAGGCCATTGACAGAGTCATGGCCGGGCCGCAACGGAAGTCGAGGGTGCTGTCCGACCACGAGAGACGAGTCATTGCATACCACGAGGCCGGCCATGCGTTGGTAGGCCACGTGCTGCATCACACCTACCCGATCCACAAGGTTTCGATCATTGCCCGCGGCAGAGCTCTTGGCTGGACGCTCGCTCTGCCCGAGGTCGATCGGTACTTGAGGACCCGGTCTCAGCTTCATGATGACCTTGCCATGCTGTTGGGTGGTCGTACGGCCGAGGAGATGATCTTCGGAGATCCCACTACTGGCGCCGCGGACGACATCGACAGGGTGACAAACGTCGCCCGAGCGATGGTCACCGAATACGGCATGAGCGACGAGGTCGGGCCGCGGAAGCTGGGCAACACGAAAGGCGAGGTGTTCTTGGGCAAAGACATTGCCCACGAGGCCGATTACTCGCAGTCGATGGCGATGACCATCGATGCCGAGGTCCAAAGGTTCGTAAACCTGGCCCACGAAGAAGCCCGGGCCATCCTGACATCGCATATCGAGACGCTCGACGCGCTGGCCGAAGCTTTGCTGGAGCACGAGACCCTCGACAAGGAACAGCTACAGGTGATCTTCGGCAACATCGAATGGCACCGCGACTCGAGTGCCTTCACCCGCCGAGGTGAAACCATCGATCTGAGGTCGACTGATGTAGGGCCGCTCGCTACAGCAGGCGGCACGCGGGCCGGAGAGCAACCGGCAGGATCCGAAGTGCGGCCCGTTCGGCCACCACAGAATCGACTCCCCGGCGATTGGGGCGATCCGAGGTCCGGCTGATCGCCCTCGGTAGTCCCGCTGAGCCGTGTGGCTATCGCGGCCCATGTTTACGGCGCGGCGGGTGTTGCCAATGTTGCTATTGAGGTCTGAAATTCCTGAAAAACCGCAGGTCTGAGCGCCATTTGTGGCCATGGGGTCCTTCTCGGTTCGCTAAGATCGAGCCGTTCTCGAAGTAGGATTTTCTGGAATCAAGTGATGGACACAACGTTGACGCAGATGACGATGCGTGGGAAGTGGGCCGAGGGCATAGAGCCCCGTCACTTTCATTGGATAGTGACCGACAGCCTCGCGATCTGCGAGCGGCCGGGCGGTTACGGGTCACAACACCGCCGCGTGCGGCGCATGGAAGAGATCATCTGGATCCGCCAGCACGAGTTCGACTGGGTCATCTCGTTGATCGACGCCCCGCACAACCTGCACAACTACGACGAGCAGAACGTGCCGTACCGCCATTGGCCGGTCACTGCAGCCGACCCAGCGGGACTCCGCCTGGCTTACACCGAGCTCCAATCGATGCTCGAAAGCGGGCTGAAGATCCTGGTGCACCACGAAGACCTCGGTCACCGGCTTTGCGGATTCATGGCCGGGTATCTCGTGTGGAGTGGGCTTATCGATGCGGCACCACGCGCTATCACGGTCATCGAACAGATCACCCAGAGGCAACTCGGGCCAGCGGGTCGGGAGCTGGTCAACCTCGCTGCCGATCCCGAAGCCGGCTGAGGCAACCCATGACCGAGGCCTTGGTCGGGCTCGGCACACGTGGGTATGAGGTAGGCGACCCCAGATGCCCTCAGCGCGGATAATCGGGCTGGGGCGCGCCGGCTCCAGCTTTGCCGCCGCTCTCGTCGCAGTTGGGTGGAACGTCCATGGTGTCGCCAGGGGTGAACCAGTCAGCCGTGCTGCCGCCGATGTGGACCTCGTGCTCATCTGTACTCCGGACGCCGTCGTGGAAACGGTTGCGCACTCGATCGAACCCGGCTCGGCAGTTGTTGGCCATGTTGCCGGTTCGTTGGGGTTGGGCGTTTTGGGGGCACATGACCGTCGTGCGGGGATCCATCCGCTCTTGGCCTTGCCGAACGCCGAGGTCGGTGCGGACCGGTTGCTCAACTCGGGTTGGTTTGCCGTAGCCGGCGACCCGATTGCCGCAGAGGTTGTCGTCGGGTTCGGCGGACGAAGCTTCTCTGTGGCTGACGCCGACCGGCCCATCTACCACGCTGCGGCGTGTATCGCCGCCAATCACGTTGTGGCTTTGATGGGCCAAACGGAGAGGTTGGCCGAAACAATTGGTGTGCCGTTGGAGGCCTACATCGACCTGGCGAGGTCGAGCATCGAGAACGTGGCCGACCTGGGGCCGGCCCATGCTCTGACGGGCCCCGCCGCCCGTGGCGACACCGAGACCATTCGGCTGCACCTCGAATCGCTTCCCGAAGCTGAACGAGACGCCTACAGGGCAATGGCCGCCGAGGCCCAACGTCTAGCGGAGAAGGGGTCGTGATGCGAACCGTCACGACGATCGGCGAAGCCCGTGCTGCACTCGACCAGGCCCGTCGCGATGGGGCAGTCGTTGGCCTGGTCCCGACCATGGGGTTTCTGCACGACGGCCATGTGTCGCTGATGGCTGCAGCCAAGGCCGAGTGCGACTACGTCATGACCACGATCTTCGTGAACCCGCTTCAGTTCAGCGCCGACGAGGATCTCGATGACTACCCCCGCGACCTGCAACGAGACTCAGCGCGTACCGAGGAGGTTGGTGTCGACCTACTACTCGTGCCAACCGTCGACGAGATGTATCCCGAGACCGTCGAAACGCAGGTAACGGTCGGTCCTCTCGCTGCTCTGCTCGAAGGTCGATCGAGGCCTACACACTTCGCCGGTGTGGCCACGGTGGTGGCGAAGTTGTTCAACATCGCCGGGCAGTGCCGCGCTTACTTCGGAGAGAAGGACTGGCAGCAACTCCAGGTTGTGAAGAAGATGGCGGTCGACCTGTCGTTCCCCGTTGAAGTCGTGGGCTGCCCGATAGTGCGAGAGGGCGACGGCGTCGCTATGTCCAGCCGAAACGTCTATCTCGACGTTCACGATCGTGAAGCCGCCCGAGTGTTGTCGAGGTCGCTCTACGCCGCTATCGACGCTGTCGCCAAGGGTGAACGAAACGCGGCCGAGATACGGCGCATTATCTCATCAACTGTTGAGGCCGAGCCGCGAGCAGGGCTGGACTACGCCGCGGTCGTCGACGGCTCGACACTTAGGCCAGTTGAGGCCGTGTCCGAGACCACCCGCCTCTTGGTTGCTGCACAGCTCGGGCCCGCCCGGCTCATCGACAACATCGCAGCCGACGCTGCCACCCGGCTTCCCGGGTGACCAG
>JBPCTU010000040.1:0-6500 GCA_051011515.1 Acidimicrobiales bacterium | reverse complement strand
GCCGCCCATCATCATGGGCATGGCGGCAGCTGTCGCCGCCTACCTGCTCATGGGGTTCACCTGGGATCCCGACACTTCGTACTGGCTGATCGCTGTGCAGCTGGGAGTGCTCGGAGCCGGCCTCGGTCTGGTCACCGCGCCGACCAGCTCGGCCGTCGTCGACTCTGCGCCGGCCGAGAAGCGAGGTGCTGCCGCTGCGACGCTGATGGTGGTGAGGCTGTTGGGGCTGAGTGTGGGTTTGTCGCTTCTGACGGCTTGGGGCCTCGCTCGGTTCAACGATCTGCGAACCGAAATCGATCTGCCGCCTATCGCCGACCCCGAGTTCGAGGAAGCCGTGCTAGACGCCCAAGCGTCGTTGACGGCTCAAGCCATCGCCGAGACCTTCCTCGCGGCCGCCGTCGTCACGGCGATCGGCCTGATCCTCGCCTTCTTCATGACCGAACGGGCCACAACGTCAGGGAGCGTGACCGCGCCCACGGCGATGCCCACAAACGATCTGAACTCTCCCACCTCAGAGACAGGAGTCCCCATGTCGTGGATCCAGCGACACTCACTGGCGGTGGTCGGCGTTCTTGCCGGCTTCGTCGTCTTGGCGTTCGTGTTCATCGCCATCCTCTTCACCCAGCTGAGCGACACCGAAGACCGCCTCGATCAGGCCAGTGAGGACCTCGCGCGGGTCGAAGCCGGCGCGGCTCTCTTCGCCTCCCAGGTGACCGGGTTCCAGGAACAATTGGTTGAACTCGAGCCCACCATCTCAGCGGGACTGGATGAAGCCATCGCCGGATTGGACGAGTTCGCCACTTCGACGATCGAGTTCGACGTGAACATCGACGAGCAGGTGACCATCGATACCGCAATCGTCTTGGATCGGGAAATCGTTGTGCCCATCAAAGAGACGTTGCCCATCCAGGAGAGCTTCGACACCACGATCGAGATCGACACGCCGCTTGGCTTCAGCGTTCCCCTCGATGTGACCGTCCCGGTGGACATCCAGGTGCCGATCGATCTCGAAGTCGAGATTCCGGTCAACGAGACAGTTCCCGTGAACACCACGGTCCCGGTTCAGTTGGACCTGCCGATTGCCATCGACGTCGCGGGAACGGAGCTAGCGGGCCTCGCCGAATCGCTCTCCGAGGGGTTGACCTCTCTACAGGGCATCCTGTCCGGCCTCGGGGGCTGACGGGCCGTAGCCCGGCCCCGTTGTCAGGCGCCGAATTCTCGGTCCCAGTCGCGAATGAACTTCTGAAACCGCTGATGAGCGTATGGCACAAACCGGATCTTCTGGATCGGTTCGATGGCCAGCGGTAGCGCCGCCATCGCATACATGTAGTCGGACAGGAGCAGAGCTCGCCGAGTCTCCGACACGAGTAGATCGAGTTGTTCTTCGCGTTCGGAGACGCTGCTGAACTCTTCATTGTTCAGGTAGAAGCCGATCAGTGATGCAAGATCCGACTCGGTGAAGCGGGGCTCGTTGATCCGGAAGTACGGAGGATCGTCGAGGCCATGCTCCATCACTGTCTCGGCGAACAGGTTGGCGAAATCGAAGGCGATGTGGTTGAGGCAGGAGAACTCGAAGTCGAGGAGCTTGATCGAGCCGTCGTCGAGCGCCATGACATTGCCGTGGTAGGTGTCGTTGTGGCAGAACACCGGGGGCCGGTCGGGCAGACACCGCTGGACCTTCGCCAGCGTCGCGTCGGTGAACATCTCCGTAAGGTCATCGAGCAGGGCCGCCTCGTGAGCCGGAAACACGTCGGCGCCAGTACTCATCGAGCGTCGGGCGATCGGTCCCCACTTGCGATGCATGAGAACGCAGAAGCGCTCCTCAGGAAGGCTCGGCGGCATCACGTTGTGCAGCCGGTGCAGTTCCGCTGCGATACCTCGTTGAATTCGGGGATCGAAGACGTCAGCTGCCTGGAGGCTGCGACCTTCGTAGAACTGCTCGATTCGGCATCCGGTGTCGTAGTGCAGGCAGGCTGCCGCGATCTCTTCCTGGCCCAGCAGTAGGAACACCTCACGTTCGGTTTCGCCGTCGAGGATCGCGTTCTCCTTCGTCTCGAGATGCCGGTAGAGAACGGCCTCCGGTTCTGTGCCACGTGGAGCGCGGACCCCCATCGTGAAAGATGAGAACCCCTTTGGTGAGGCGAAAACCATGTCAGCGATCGACAGACCCCGCCATGACTCCAACGCACCCTGGCAACGGGCCAACACGAGATTCTTTGTCGAGTCGGCGGTCGGATCCATGGTGGGATCATCGCGCACCCGCGTGTGTGTAGGCGCGAGCGGCTATCGCGTGCCCGGCGGTTCTGAGGCGGGCATCGGCCCGAGTAGTGCGAGGACGGTAACCACCAGGCTGACGACCGCGCTCCACATGAGGACTGGTTCGTAGGAGTCAGCCAGGTCATTACCGACGGCCAACACCAGTGGTCCGAGGGCCGACGACGCCACGCCAATGGATAGCGCTGCGCCCTTGATTGCCCCTACGTGAGCGGTCCCATACCACCTCGGGTACAACGCGCCGCCCAACGCCGAGATGGACCCGATTGCCAGCCCACTCACGAAGCCATAGACCATCGCGGCGGTACCGGGCGAGGCCGTGGTTGCCAGAATGACTCCCGCTACCGCCGCCATACCCCCAAAGGTCATAAGTATTCGGGGCGCGATTCGATCGGCGAGCCAGCCCACGGTGAGGCCGCTCGTCACGCTCCCGACCATTTGCGGGATGAAGACCGCAGCCGCCTCGCTCTCGGTCAGGCCTTGGGACCCCATGATGTCGGTGTTGTGGAAGGTCAGCCCCGTGATGAGGCCACTCATGAGGGCGGTGAGAGCCCCCAGGGTCCAGAAGGCCGGCGTCCTGAGCGCTTGGGCCAAGTTGTACGACCGCCGAACAGATGAGTCAGCCGTGCCGGGTGGGGTCACGCCGTCAGGTACCTGGCCGATGTCCTCTGGTCGGTCGATGATTGCGAACTTGGCGATCGGCAACACGACCATGGCGACGCCGAAGCCGAGGATCACCCAAGCCCAGCGCCAGCCGACGCCGTCGATGAGCGAGCTGAATAGGAGCGGGGCGAAGGACAACATGCTGATTCCGACCGCCGCGCTGATGGCCAGCGCGAATCCTCGTCGACGGTCGAACCACAGCACTACGCCGGTCGCGGCGATCAAGGTCAGCGAACCTTGACCAAGAGTGCGCAGACCGACAAATGCCAGCGTCAACATGACGATGCCCTGCACAGATCCGGTCAGCGCCACGACGCACGCAAACAGGGTGCCGACGATCGTCATCGAATGGCTGATGCCAACCCGGTCGACCCACCGCCCGATCCTCGGGAGTGCGAAGGCTCCCGCGAGAGTGCCTATCAGGTAGGCAGTTGCTATCGCCGACCGCGAGAGGCCGAGGCTGTCCTTCATGGGGTCGATGAACGCGGAGACCCCGATCGTCTGTCCTGGCGCGGTGACGCCGCGGACGATTGTGCACCACAAAACCATTGACCAGCCCTTGAAGGCCACGTCTCTGGTGGTCGCGGCCGCGGGGCTGGTTGTCACCGGACCAGTGTGCCGCGTCGTGAACTGGTGTAGACGTGCTCGAGCCCGCCGGGCCCGTCAGCCGCTGGCGGGTTCGCGCTCCAAGGTCACCTCGACGGTCTCTCCGCCCCACCCGTTGATCAGGTCTCGACCCTCGATGGTGACTGACAAGACGCCGCCGGGGACCGCAACTCCAGCCAGGGACCGGGTGAAGGGCTGTTCGGTCGCATGATGGTGGGTGAGGATGCGGATGCCAAGTTCGTCTCCATCGGGCGTCAGCACCCTCCAGGCATCTGCGTACTGTTGTGGGCTGTCGTACGGGGAGCTCAGCGTCGCCTCAAAGCTCCATGTGCCGTCGGCTCTGACGTCTGCGGTTGCCGCGATCACGTCGGGGTAGAACCTGCTCGTGCTGTTCTCGTCCGCGGCGGGAGGGGTCGAAGTTGGGGTGGCCTCGGCCTCGATCTGGGTGACCGAACTCCCCGAGTCGTCAGAACATCCGGCGAGAATCATCAACGCGGCAGCCACAAGCACTAGCACTCGCATCCGCCAAGTCTGGTGCAAGGGTCACCGCAACAGGCGTCGTTGTCTACAGATCGAGCTCAGCCGGGTTGTGGGCCCAGCGACGGCCGGGGCATACTTGATGCTCACCTACGACGCGGGGTGGAGCAGTCTGGTAGCTCGTCGGGCTCATAACCCGAAGGTCGCAGGTTCAAATCCTGCCCCCGCCACTACAACACTCGGCGCAGCCGATATCGATGAGGCCCGGAGTCTGAGCGGTTCCGGGCCTTTCTCGTTGTGCGGTTGATCGAGGCGAAACCGCTGCAGTCCTCATGCGACTACTTGGTTGCCACTCCCCAGTGGGTGCGGTTCGTCAGGTCGAGGCTGGGGCCCAGGTTCTCGGTCCTCGCATGGATGTCGCTGAAACCGCAGCCGGCGATGAGCTCGTCAGTCGGTGCAGCAGGGTCGCACCCGTCGAACAATGCGCTCCAAAGCGGCCTCACGATTCGCTGGGCACGCAGACGACGAGTTTTGCTCGCCTCGGCAATGTGTTCGACGAAGATGAATTGGCCGCCAGGCTGTAACACGCGATGGATCTCTGTGATGAGGCCTGCGGGGTCGGCCACCGAACACAGTGTTAACACCGACACGACCGTGGGTACCGAATCGGACTCCAGTCGGGCCTCGCGAAGGTCCTCCATGCGATGGTCGAGTTCGATATCTGCAGAGCTTGCAGCTTCGGCCAGGCGGGTCTTCATGTAGCTGTTTGGTTCGAACGCGAGAACTTTCGTTCCCGTCGGATACCTAACGAAGTTCGAGCCGTGGCCGGCGCCGACCTCGACAACAGCCCCGCCGACATCTCGGAACACCTCGTCCTTGGCGATCGCGATTTGTTCGTCGACGGGGGCGTCCATGATCTGCCACAGCCGGGAGAAGTACCGCCGTCGTAGTCCGCCGGTGCGGGTCCCATGAACCGTGCATGACGGGTTGGGTGCGATTGGTCGTGTCGTCGTTGTCGTCATCGCAGCTGCTGCTCCGCGACGCTCTTGAACCCGTCGTTCTCTGCCGCCAGCGCCTTGTGTAGCGGCCCAACCAATAGCGGGCCCAAGATCGGCGCCAGTCGCCCGGAGAGCTCGATGGTCAGCGAGTTGGACGTAATGCCTTCTGCATGGCTCAACTCGTGGATCCCGGTCATGGTCATACCCATCGCCGCAGTGCTCCATGAAAAGAGACGTTCGGGCTCGAATGCCGTGATTGTCCAGACGCGTGCGCGCTGGCCGGGCTGCTTGATGCGAACTCTGGATCCAACTTCCAATGGGCCCTTGTCGAGTCGTTCGACCTCGGTGATCGTTGGTGTCAACGATGGCAGGGACTCAACCGCGACAGTTTGCTCCCATACAACCGCTGCCGGAGCGGCGATGTCTTCTGTGTGAGTGATTCTCATGGGCATGAGTGTACCAAATGGTACACACGGTTTGATAGGCTCAATTCTGTGACAGATGCAACATCTGCGCTCCTCGAGCGCATCATGGATGAGGTGGCGGCCAATGGGCTTGCTGATCGCAGCTTGCGTGACATCGCCGAGTCGGCGGGCTCGAGTCATCGGATGCTGCTGTACCACTTCGGGAACCGGGCCGGGCTCGTAGCCGCCATCGTCGAGGCGGCAGAAGCAGCGCAGCGCGAAACCCTCATGGCACTCGCGTCGGAGGCCAAGACGGCCGACGAACTCATCCTCGCGCTTTGGCACCAGGTCTCTTCTGAAGAACTCCGTCCGTTCGTGCGCCTGTTCTTCGAGTGCGTGGCAGCCACCGGTGGCGAGGGGCTGACGGACCCCTGGCTGGATACCGCGGACCAGGTCTCGGAGATCATGGGCGAGCACTACGATGCCGACCGCATCCGCCTCGGCGTCGCTGTCACTCGGGGGCTCCTAATCGATGTACTCGCAACCGGGTCGGCAGAAGCAGCCACCCGTTCCATCGAAGACTTTGCAGAGATGTGGAGGGCAGTGGACGCGAGCAGTCAGCGCCCTTAACTCGCGAACCATAAAGTCCGCGACCAGACGTTTCTGACTAGGCGTCGGGCGGGAGGCGCTGCCCTGGCGACCGGCAATTGGGCGTCGGCCCGACTCCAGCAAACGCGGCGCTCAAACCCTTCGTGGTGTCTAAGTTGTCGCTGACTGCAGGTCTTGGTCCCCCGCCGAGGACCTTTGCCCCTGGCGCCACGTTTGGTGTTGTAGCCATATAGAAGGGGTGTCGGAGTCGATCGCGTCAGCTCTAGGGCGAGCCGGTGGGTCCCTCGCCCAGTCGAAACATGACGTATGGAGGTCCACGTGTCGGTAGCACCAAGTACAACCATCGAGACATCACACGAGGGAGCAGTCAGCTCGTTCGACGTGGATCGATCTGTTGACAAGGTCCGAAGCGTCGCTGAGCGAGCCCGCGAACCCGTGCACCACATCGAGGTGCGCGTCAGCCTGGGAA
>JBPCTU010000039.1:0-2579 GCA_051011515.1 Acidimicrobiales bacterium | reverse complement strand
GACTGGGTGAGCCCTTCGATCTCGACAGCCAGGATGATCGCTCGAGCCTTCGACATCACCCACGATGCCCAGCCGAGGGTTTCCTATGTCTCGACTCATCGGTTTCCTATGTCCTGAACCAGCACACTGCCCCCGCCACTAACAAAGCCCCAGGTCACAGCCTCACGGCCGGTCCTGGGGCTTCGTAGTTTTTGGCCGAATCGGCCCGATTTGTCAGCACAATGTCAGCACGCGCTCGCTCGGCTCCCGATCAGAAGCCGCCTCGGATGCGGACCGTCCGGATCGCTGACGGTGCCGGGTTTGTCTCCCGGGGCCTGTGACGGTGCTGGCGATGGCGCTCGAGGCGGTCACCTTGGATGACCGTCGTCGGTTCATGTGGGGGGCTCCTTCGTGGTGGGGGGCATGGCCATAGCGACGGCCAAGCCGAGGGCAACCCAGGCGGCACCGAATGTCCCGATGAGCACGGCCGACCCGACGGTCTCGACGGTGTCCTCGAAGAGACCACCAAAGATGAGGAGCAGTGGGAGGACCGGCGCGGCGATCCATGCATTGAGCCTTCCCCACCAACGAAGGCGTTTCTCCCTTTCCATTCCGATGGCCAGCACCGCCAGAGCGGGCGTCATGGAGACCAAGCCAAATGCCATAACAAGAACGAGGAAGATGGCAGCAGCTCCAAGTTCTTCTTCGTCGACGTCGAAGATGGCGCCCACACCAATGGAAGCGAAAGCGATGCCCATACTCACGAGTGCCGCTGCCGTCCACCAAGCACCTACGATGACCCAGCGACTCGGTTGCGGCCAATGGGCATGCAGCACTGCGAGGGCGCATGCGGCAAACGCCAACACGACGACCGTCATAGACCAGGGAAAGATCCCGGCTCGAATGTCTCCGTCATGGCGGACGATGTTGAACACCAAGCCAATCACACCAACCACGACGGCTCCTGCCGGTGCCCAGCCGGCCCGCCGGCTCATCGAGTACCCGCTGCGCCACGACCCCATGCCGGCGATCGTAGACCGGCTGCGGTACCGCCGGAGCGCCACGTCGTGCATCGGACAACCACAACGGGACCGGCCCACGACCTCAGCGCAACCGCCCGATAACGTCAACCGAGCCCCGGCAGACGACCCGCCCGAGGACAGGCATGTATCGAGCGAGAAACGTTCGGTCGGCGACACTCCGGGATTCTGGCCCGGCTCTGGCCGCTGTACCCGAGAACTCGACCCGGCCACAATGCCGGGAGTGCAGCGCACGGGATCGAGATCGCGGATCGGTGATGCCGAGTAGCTTCCGCGATTGAGGCTCGGTCTGCTCGGGGATGCTGCGTTGCCTCAGTCGTCAGGCTGACTTCACGGCGTAGCTGGATCAGCGGTGTTGATCCTCACGGGATCCAGAACCGGTCGATGAGGGGAAGCCTTCGCCGTTATCGGCTGACTAGGCCCTTGGCTGCCCAGGCCATCGCTTCGATTGTGAATGGACCATCGCCCAGCTTCGCTCGGCACTGGTCAGCCAACCGTTGCCGGTCGCCGCCTGCGAGGCCACCAACGTACGCGCCTGCCGGGCCAACGCCCAGCTCGAACGGCTCCCACCAGTCGTCGAAGGTCGGGTGCCGCACACCGACGGTGAGCGTCGTCTCCTCCACCTGTCCCAAGCCCGCCTCTCGGAACAAGGCGCCGAGATGCCCCCGGCTGGTGCCCGGCAGGCTCGTCTCACCCGGAGCCTCGGAGTCGAGCGCGGCAGCCGCGGCCCACAAAGTACTGAGTGGGCTACCCCCTTCGTGGTAGTCCCAGACACACGCCACCGGTGACCGTGACCCTCGCCATCTCCGTGAGCCCGGCGACCGGATCGGTCATGAAGTGCACCACCAACTGGGCAAGGGCCGCGTCGAAGGACTGGTCGCCCAACGGTAGCTGTTCAGCCGTGGTCTGGCGCACCAACGTCCCCGGATGCCGATCGAGGGCAGCAGCAACAAACCCTTGGGCGGGATCCACACCAACGACCTGATCGGCACCAACGCGAGCCACGAGTTCGCTCAGCAGCGCCCCCAGGCCACAGCCAACATCAAGCACCTGCCAATTTGGGGGCGACACCAGCAAGGTCGGCGAAGGGCCCTGCGAGATGCTTCGAATAGGGACCCATGAACCGGTCGTAGGCCTCAGCAGCTACTGCAAAGCTCACACCCTGAACCTACATCGCCGCTCAAGGATGCGCCGAGCGGGGTTGCTGAGATTTCCGAGCTGCGAGAGTGCCGTAGTGCGTGGTTTGCAGCGGTCTCCGTGAGGTGACTCCTAGAGTTGAGGGGTGGCCGAGAACGTGCTCGATCGGCTCCGGTCGGTAGCTCTTGCGCTTCCCGGCGTGGAGGAGAGGGTCAGTCACCGGGCGCCCTGCTTCTACGTAGGGAAGCGGGCGTTCTGTCGCTTTCACGACGCTGACTTCGGATCTGACGATCGAGTCGCGATGTGGTGTCTCTCGCCTCCAGGTGTAGCCGACGAGCTTGCAGCCGCGGAGCCCGACCGGTTCTTCCAGCCAACTCCCTCAGCCAATGGGGTCTTTGCCGACTGGCTTGGGATCTACCTGGA
>JBPCTU010000038.1:0-3666 GCA_051011515.1 Acidimicrobiales bacterium | reverse complement strand
CCCTTTGCCTGTTGCCGCGCCGTCGATCAGCCCTGGCACGTCTGCAACAACCATCTCGAAGCTGTCATCGAGGCGAACAACACCAAGGTTGGGCGTAAGTGTGGTGAATGGATAGTCGGCAATCTTGGGCTTGGCCGCCGATATCCGCGAGATGAGCGTGCTCTTTCCCACATTGGGGAACCCGACGAGGGCAACGTCGGCAGACAACTTGAGTTCGAGACGTAGCCACTGTTCTTCGCCGTGTTCCCCTTGTTCGGCAAAGGTTGGAGCTCGGCGCTTGTTCGAGAGGAAACGAGCATTGCCCCGTCCTCCTGCGCCGCCTCGCGCGGCGCGCCAGCGAACGCCGCTCTGGTCGAGGTCCGCCAGGGTAGTTCCGTCCTGGCTCCGGACGACTGTTCCTACCGGCACGGGAATCTCGTTGTCCGCGCCGGAGCTGCCGTGCTTCTTCTTTCCGCTCCCGTGTGTGCCGCTTTCCGCCTTGCGATGGGGGTAGTCGCGAAACGCCAGCAACGAAGCGATGTTGTGATCGGCGACCAGCCAAACGTCGCCACCGTTACCTCCGTCGCCACCGTCGGGGCCGCCGCGGTCTACGTGGGCTTCTCGCCGAAACGAGACACACCCCGCGCCTCCGTCGCCACCCTGGACGTTGAGGCCACACTCGTCGACGAAGTTCGACACCGCACCACCCTATGCCCGACTGTTGCTCGGCCAACCAGGGCCGGCAGCGCCGTCCTCAGTCGGTGAGGATGTCGACCAACTTGCGGCCGCGCCGGCTCCCGAACTTGACCTTGCCATCAGCGGTGGCGAACAGGGTGTCATCGCCGCCCTTACCGACGTTGTTGCCGGGATGAATCCTGGTGCCGCGCTGCCTGATGATGATCGTTCCTGCGGTGACCTCGGTGCCGTCGTAAACCTTGACCCCAAGCCTCTGGGCGTTGGAATCGCGTCCGTTACGGGTAGAACCGCCGCCTTTTGTCTTCGACATGTGTTCAGCCCTTCGAGATGCCGGTGATCGTGATCGTGTTGTAGTTCTGGCGATGACCCCAGCGCCGGCTCTGGTTGCTCTTGTTCTTGTAGGTGAAGCCCTTGATCTTCTTGCTTCTGACCGTGCCTGTCACCTCAGCGGTAACAGATGCGTTGGACAACTGATCGGGCGTCGCCAATACGTCGCCCTCATCGACCAGCATCACTGGTGCCAGATCGACAGAAGCGCCGACCTCGCCTACGAGTTCGACTTCCAGGGTCTGGCCTTCTTCAACCCGGTACTGCTTGCCACCGGTGCGGATTACTGCGTACATAGGGGTTGGAGTTTAACGTCCAAGGCCGAGGACCCCACCCGTTTGGCCGCGGTAGCGCTAGGGCGCCCCATCCGTCAGGAGTGATTGATCGATCTCGTGCCCGAGCCCGTTGCATTTGTCGCACGTGGTGCTGAACGACTCGAGCAGACCCTCACCGATGCGCTTGCGGGTCATCTCGACCAGACCGAGGTCCGATATGTCGAATACCTGCGTCCTGGTCTTGTCGCGGGCCAACGTTTCGCGGAATGTCCTGATGACGTCGTCGCGGTTCTTCCGCTCTTCCATGTCGACGAAATCGATGACGATGATGCCGCCGATGTCGCGCAGTCTGAGCTGACGCGCAACTTCCTTAGCCGCCTCGAGGTTATTCCGGTAGACAGTCTCCTCCAGGCTCGACTTCCCGACGTTCTTGCCGGTGTTGACGTCGATGACCGTGAGCGCTTCGGTGTGTTCGATGATGAGGGATCCGCCAGACGGAAGCCACACCTTGCGATCGAGAGCTTTGACCAGCTGTTCGTGAACATGAAACCTTTCGAACAGGGGTAGCGCCTCGGTGGAAGAGTCGTGAAACTTGACGCGATCGGCCAGAGCCGGAGTGATGCTCGACACGTAGTCGCTGACTTCTTCGTACAGCTGCGGATCATCGATGACGATCGACCGATAGTCCTTGTTGAACTCCTCGCGTATGACCCTCATCGCCATTTCGGGCTCGCGATAGAGCAGCGACGGGCTCTTCGCCGATTTGGCAAGGCTCTCGATGCCATCCCACTGCTTCAGTAGACGAGCGACGTCGCGTTCGATCTCTTCGGCCGTGACGTTCTCGGCGGCGGTTCTGACAATGACACCATGCTGTTTGGGTTTGGCTTTGTCCAAGATGTTGCGCAGCCGTTTGCGTTCCTTGTCCGGAAGCCGCTTGGAGATGCCATAGGTGTCGCTGTTGGGCACCAACACTACGAACCTGCCCGGCAGCGAGACCTCCTGGGTCAACCTCGCGCCCTTGTGCGCTATTGGGTTCTTCGTTACCTGGCAGAGGATGTCTTGACGGTTCTTCAGAACCTGCTCGATCCGGGGTGGGCCCGAAGACTTGTCGACGTCGTCCTTGTCGAAGGTCACATCGCCTCGGTACAGGACCGCGTTCTTGGGCGTCGCAATGTCGACGAAGGCCGCTTCCATACCAGGGAGAACGTTCTGGACCTTGCCCAGGTATACGTTCCCGTGAATCTGGGAGACGTCGTCCGACGGGAACGACACGTAGTGCTCGATCAGGGCACGCCCTTCGAGAATGGCGATCTGTGTTGCCCGTGCACCGCGGTGCACCGCCATGGTGTAGCGGCCGACCGGTTGCCCCTTCCGTTCCCGGCCCTTCCGCTTCTCGAGGACGTCGTCGTCGAGTTCCACGGGGCCGTCGCTGATGACAGCCTCAACAGGTTGGTGCTGGCTACCACCACCGCCTCCGCGGCCACGCCTGCGGCGACGTCCCCGCCCGGACCCACTCTTGTTGGATCCACCCCCACCGGACTTGCCTGAGGACTCTGACGCCGGCTGTGGGGCCGGTCGAGAGTCGCCAATCTTCGGTTTATCGGCCTCGGGCTGTTGCCCTTGATTGCTGGCCGGCTTCGAACCTGCACCATCGGACTGGGCACCGCTCTGTGCGGCGGCGCCGCTGCCTTCTGAGGACTTCGACTGTTCGCCCGGCTTGCGGTTCCGGTTTCGCCCACCTCGAGAGCCACGTCGGCGCCGGTTGCGGTTCGAGCTGGAGTTGCCAGACGCGCCGTTCCGATCGCTTCCTTCTGGCGACCCTTCGTTGCGGTTACCCGATTTCTCGGACCCGCCGGTTGGGGAGGCGCTGCGAGCTTCCCGGGATTCTCCCGGTGTCGCGCGTTCGTTCATGGGTTGGTTCCCTTCTCATGTCGCACACATCTCTGCGTGCGGAACAGGGGCTGCTCCGACCTGGAGAGGCTCCAGACGGGCGCCATCCTGTTCGATCCATTGGAATCTTCGCCGAATCCCCAGGTCGGTCAGCACCGGCTCAGAAACAGAAAGAAGTTCTGACGGACGCAGTGACCGCGGCTGGGTTGATAATTCGGCTCGAAGAATTGCACCGGGAGCGTCCCCCTCGGGGGCAGCCACGGCTAGCGACCGGATCAGGGGTCTCAGGTCGTCGGTGACCTGTTTCCCCTTTCGTTCGCGGGTGACGACGATCGAAGAACTGGAGAGGACTACTTCGGTCCATTCGGTTAGGGCTTCGCTCGTCTGGTTCACGTTGATGTCCCACTCACAGGATGTCACGGCCTGCTGGAGTGATGGGGTTTTTCGCTCTAGAAGCGCTACGCCTACGACGTCGAGCCCCGGAGGGAGGGCTTCGCTG
>JBPCTU010000037.1:0-4074 GCA_051011515.1 Acidimicrobiales bacterium | reverse complement strand
GGCCAACGTAGCGGGCGCTGTAGAGCTAGTCGCCGAGGCACTCGAACTGGCGCTGGAGATCGGGCACGACGACGAGATCAACCGTGCCTACGTCAACCTCAGCGAACTCCTGCACTTCCAGTCCAGGGAGGAAGAGGCGATTGAACTTGCCCTCGAAGGGCTCCACTATGCCGAGGAGCACGGGTACCGAAACGCCTGCGCAGCCATGTTGGCCGAAAACATGTCCCGCTGTTTGGAAACGCTTGGCCGCTGGGAGGAGCTCGACCCACTCCACGACTCGTTGCTCACACTCCGGCCGCTCGACCTCGACGTCCCCGCTCCCACAGGACTGAGCGTGCTGGCGCGGGTCATGGTCAAGCGGGGTGAAGTCGACCGAGCGCGCCCGCTCCTCGAACACGACCGCGACGCCGTGCTCACCGGGTACTACTGCGGAACTGTGAGCGTGATAATCAGTGCGCTGTTGGAGATGGATCTGCTCGAGGGTCGAGCCGTCAACCGCGACCTCGTCGAGACGGCCTTTGAACTGGTCGCGCATAGCAACCATCGAGAAACGCTTGATGTCGCATGCCTAGCGCTCCGATCAGAGGCCGACGCGACGATTGCGGCCGGATATCTCGGAGACGAAGAGGCAGTCACCAATGCCATGCAAGCAGCCGACCGCTGGTTGAACGCAGTGACCAGCCGGCTCAGAGAAGTGAATATTGTGCTCTTACCCGAGAACCAGCTGCTGTTGGATCAGTGTCACGCCGAACACTCGCGAGCCCACGGCGAACAAGACCCGGATACATGGGCACACATCTCGGCAGGATTCGAGCAGCACAAGCGCCCCTGGCCAACTGCATATGCGAAGTGGCGGACGGCCGAGGCCCTGCTGCTCGGCGGTGGTAGGCGCACTGAGGAGTTGTCGGTGGCTGCCGAGAGCCTTCGCGAAGCACACCAGATCGGCTTGGAGCTTCGCGCCAAGCCACTGGTTTCCGACATCGAGAGCCTCGCCCTTCGGGCTCGCATCGATCTAGGTCCGACGGCCATCGAGGCAACCAGCGAAAAGCCGACGGAGGTGCCGTTCGGGCTTACCCCCCGGGAGGTCGAGGTGTTGGGTCTCGTTGCCGAGGGCTACTCGAACGGTCGGATCGGCAAAGAGCTGTTCATCAGCACGAAGACCGCGAGCGTTCACGTATCGAACATCCTCCGAAAACTCGGTGCGAGTAACCGCATCGAAGCAGCGGCGATTGCCGTCAAGGCCGGTGTCGGATGAGTACGCGCCGTTGCCACGTCAGATCTGCTGTGACAACCTGACCACGCGGGGTGACGCGGCGGTGCGTCACTAATTGAATAAGGGGGGGAACCATGGCGTCTTTCGTCCGCTGGTTCGACAAGCACTCGTCCTTGATGGTCATCTTGTTGCTGTTCTGGGGCCTGTTCTGGCTGCTGAACGGCGGCGACAAGTTCTTCAACGAGAACCCGAAGCCGAACCTCGACGGTTGGTCTAGGAGCGCGGTCATCACGCCGACCGGGACAGATGTGATCGAATTCGACGTGCACCCGACGTTGCCTGACGGCATCTACGGTGTCAGCCGAAACGACAAGTTCGAGAACTACTTCGACCGACTGGGACTACCTCGGTGGGTTGCCTTGACTTCGGTGTACGCGGTGGCGGTGCTAGAGGTGATCGTCGGTTTGGCGTTCCTGGCGATTCTCGCTTGGACGATAGGCCCATCTCGTTGGCGGGAGAAGACAGGGGGAGGTTGGGGACTCTTCCATGATCGAACGATTCATCGATTATGTTTCAAAACCGGGATCTTCATTTTTCTGCTGTTCTCGGTCGGAGACACGTTGTTCGGTGATCGCATCGAGCTGTGGGAACACGGCACGTTCATGATCCTGACGCTTGTGACTTATGACCTCTGGTATCGCACCGACACCTGGAGCCAAGAACACGGCGAGGTGACCCAAGCCGGGACCTGAGGCCAAGATGGCGCGAAGGTAGGTGTCATGACAGTCCGATTCAGCTTGAGCCTTCCCAGGTACGTCGATCCTGAGGCGCCCGACCCGCTGGCCGCTACATACGATTTCGCCAACATGCTCGAAGAGCTCGGCTACTACGCGGGCTACGTCGGTCATCATTCGTTCACGCCGGAGACGCGCGATCCATCGGCGCCGTTTTCGTTTCTTTCCGCGCTGGCTGCTCGAACCGAGAAGTTGCGGTTGGGTACTGGCATCTTCCTCGCGGGATTACACGAGCCCGTGGCCACGTGCGAGCACGCCTCCACCCTTGACGTGATCTCGGGAGGACGATCCATCCTGGGCGTTGCTGCCGGTTATCGGGAGTATGAGTTCGAGGGTCATCACGTGCCGTTCGACGAGCGAGGGCCCCGGCTGGACGAACAGCTGGAGATCATTCGTTCCGCGTGGACCACGGGTAGGTACGGATACGAGGGTCAGCACTACTCACTGCCCGACTTGCCCGTTTACCCGACGCCGATTCAGGATCCACATCCTCCGATCCTGGTCGGCGGAACCTCACCGCCCGCTCTACGACGGGCAGCCCGCTACGGCGACGGCTGGTTCACGCTTCCGATGGAAACCCTGCCGGTCGTGAAACAGCTTGCAGAGAACTATCGGGCCGAGTGCGCTGCTGTTGGGAAGGAGCCCTACATCTGTCTCATGCGAGAGGCCTGGGTCTCACCTACTCGCGCTGGGGTCGAGGAGGACTGGCTTGGACGGGCCTTCAAGTTCCACCGGTACTACTGGGAGACGGGCACCAAAGGCGACGAACACGACCCGGTCCTACAACGCGTCGGTGGTGGCGAGGACGTGGACCTCGGAACCTTCATCCACGACCGCGCGATCGCCGGGACACCTGAGGCCTGTGTGGCCGAACTCGAGCGGTGGCACGACGCAATCGGGTTCGACGAACTCTGTCTGTTGTTTCTGGTGAGACCCCGACCTTGGCAACAGCTAGACGATTCGGTGTCCCTGTTCGCAACCGAGGTCATACCCGAATTCCAAGCTCGCATCGCCGGTTCGCTTTGAACGCCAGCCAAGCTGAGCTGTCCGGCCGCGACCGGCGGCTCGGCCTCATCGCGGTCTTCGTCGGTTTCGTCCTGTTCGGCTCGAGCCCCGCGCTCGTTGCGGGCTCAAGCCTCGGTGGCATGGCGGCCGCATTCTGGCGAGCCTGGATCGCCTGCGCCGTCTTCGGCGCTCTCGCTCTAGCCAGAAGGAGCGTCGGGTGGTCGCTGGTGATCCCCACGGCAGCGCCGGGCCTCAGCTTCGGCCTGGCCACCGGACTGTTCTTCGAAGCCGCCCAGCGCACCAGCGTCGCCAACGCGTCGCTCATCGCTGCCATGTCACCACTTGTCATGGTGGTGGCCGCGCGCTTCCTTTTCGGCGAACACGTCGGCGTCCCCGACATCGGCTGGCTGACCATCGCAATGAGTGGCGCTGTCTTCATGATCCTCGCTGCCGACACCGCCGGTACCGCCGACGTGACCGGAGACCTAATTGCCATCGTCTCGGTCTTGTTCTCCTCCGCTTACTTCATCCTCGGTCGTCGAGCCCGCAGCACGATCGACACCCTCCCATTCATGGCGGGGGTGATGTTCTGGGCCGGGGTGGCGCTCACCCCGATAGCGTTGCTGGCCGGACAGGACATGGTCACGGGCGACGGATCAGAATGGATCCGACTACTGACGATCGCCCTGATTCCGGGTCTCGGGCACCTCTTGATCAACTACTCCCACCGCAGTGTTCCCCTGGTCGTGATCGGGCTCGCGCAGCTACTGATGCCTGTTTCAGCCGCGGCGTTGGCCTGGTGGTTCCTCGACCAGACAATCACTGCGATGCAAGCGCTGGGTATGGCTGTCGTCGTGATGGCCCTGGCGGCGCACACGTTGTACCGGTCGCGCCTTCCCACGACCGACCCATGACGCGAACGAGAATCGACTGTCTTCGGACTACTACGAACCCGGGATCTTCATCAGCAGGAGCTGGCCGGTTTCGAGCTTCGATGTCACGCCGGTATCGGGATCGAAGGATGACTCAACGTCGTTTCCGTGGCCCTGGACATCCAGGATC
>JBPCTU010000036.1:0-2505 GCA_051011515.1 Acidimicrobiales bacterium | reverse complement strand
CCCCAGTGTTGCACCTGCCAGCGAGCTGCCAGCCAACTGCATGCACGGGCGCCGAGGCTCCGAGGAACTCAACTGAAGGGACACGACATGAAGACTGAGTACGTCAACTCGAGCGCTGAGGGGCAGGCGATAGACGGGAGGGTGGCTCGCCGAGGCGTCCGAACAGAAGAACCGACGGGCGGCTGGCAGGTGGCCGGAGATGCAGCTCAGATCTATGAGCAAGAGCTCGTGCAATCCCTGACCGCGGAATGGTCCTACAAGGGTTTGGGTGCGGCCCACGTGAGCGCCGGCCAACGTGTTCTCGACGTCGCATGCGGTACCGGCATTCTGGCCCGTGCCGCGTTGGGTCTCGGATGCACGGTAACCGGGGTAGACAACAACGCCGGAATGCTGGACGTTGCCCGACGCCTGGCGCCTCGGGCCGAGTTCTTCGAGGCACCGGCAGAATCGTTGCCGTTCGAGGACGATTCCTTCGAGGCTGCCCTCATGCAGTTCGGCTTGATGTTCGTGGAGGATCGCCAACGTGCGGTTGCCGAGATGCGCCGGGTCGTGGTTGAGGGTGGTGCAGTCGTGGTCACTGTCTGGACAGAAATCGACCTGAACCCGGGCTACCGGGCGCTTGCCCAGGTCATCGACCGTCTCGCCGGGAAACACGCTCCAATGTTCCGGTCGCCGTTCAGCTTCGGCGAGCCGAATGCGCTGCGATCAACTTTCGAATCGGTGGGCCTGCGAGACATCAGTGTTAACACGGTTTTCGGTGTCGCTCGGTTCGACTCGGTTGAAGCGCTATTGCGGGGAGAGATCGATGGCTCGCCCCTGGCCCGGCACATCTCATCGGACGACCCGGAACTGGTGGGGCGGGCAAGATCGGCTCTGGCTCCGTTCACCCGCCCGAACGGCCGAGTGGAGTTTCCCAACCCGGCCGTGATCGCCCAGGGGCGTCGCTGAAAGCCGCGTGGCCCGTCTCAGGAAAGCCCGTCTCATTGGACAACTCGGTGCGGTTGGCGGTGACGCCGCCGACTAACCGTCAAGAGTCTTGAGGAGGTCACCGATGGTGTGGTTCTGCTCGAGGGGGTGGCGTAAAGGCAGGTCGGCGTTGACCTCATATCGGTTGCGGCGTCCAACACGCTCGAGTGAGAGGTACCCACCACGCTCGAGCTCGTTGATGATCTTCTGGACTGCGCCGATCGTGATGCCCACGGCGTGGGCGATGTCGCGCTGGCGAAGCTCGGGGTCTCGGTCGATAGCGATGAGAACATGTGCGTGGTTGGTCAAGAACGTCCACGAAGGTAGATCGGGCTCTGGCTCCCTCAAGTCCATCACCCAATCATACCTATTCATATATACGTGTCTGGGGTGACCTGTAGGTCCACCGCCATTCGCTCCATCGGACAGGCAGCAGTGACCGGCCTTTCGGCAAGCCCGCGGGGCGCTGACCGTGTTTCCGTGGAACCGACACGGACCGCCAGCTGCGAGGTAGGTTCCCGACGTGGCCGACCCGACCGAGGTACTCAACTCCGTCAGGGAGCTGGCCGAGAGCTGGCGAGCCGACCGCCCGAGTCGACAGCTTCGACGAAGTCTCGATCCGGGAGATTTCGAACTGTTGAAGTCGACTGGCTTCCCCCAAATGGCCGTCCCAACCCAAGACGGCGGGAACTGGGAAGAAGTCGGAACAACGGCCCGCGCCGTCTGCGAGATGCTCCGCACGCTCTCGCGAGCCGATCCTTCGGTAGCACTCGTCTCGTCGATGCATCCCGCTGTCATCGCCTTCTGGCTTCTCAACCCGACCGACGATCCGGAATGGATGAGGCAACGGCAGTCAGTCTTCGAGACCGCTGTCGCAGGAAACCAGTGGGGAACGATCACTTCCGAGCCGGGAAGCGGCGGGGACATCAGCCGGACCCTGACGAGGGCCACTCTGATCGAGGCGACGTCGGAACTCCCGGGTAGCTCTTACGCGCTCACCGGAACAAAACACTTCGGCAGCGGATCGGGCATCACTTCCTACATGATCACCACTGCGCTCGTGGCAGAGACCGACGAGCCGGCCGGATTCATTCTCGATGTCCGCGACCGCCCTTGGGAAGCAGGCGCAGGCATGTCTCTGGTCGCTGAATGGGATGGCATGGGTATGGCAGCCACGCAGAGCCACGCCATGAGCCTCGATGACATGCCCGCTACAAGATTCGCATGGGACCGATCGCTCGACGAGTTGGCTCTGGACGTTGCGCCGTTCGCGTCGTGTCTTTTCACTGCGGTAATCCTCGGAATTCTCGACGAGGCCGTCAGCGAGGCCCGCACCGTGATCGCCGAACGGGCAACGACTTTAAGGGCCTACGAACAGACCGAGTGGACCCAGGCCGAGATGGACCATTGGCTCGCAGTTCAAGCGTACGAAGGCGGTCTCCGAGCACTCGAGTCCGGTGATCGTCCCCTCTACGCCTGTTCCCGCACGAAGCAATCTGTCGCGGGCCTCGCCGAATCTGTTCTGGGACGGCTCACACG
>JBPCTU010000035.1:0-5346 GCA_051011515.1 Acidimicrobiales bacterium | reverse complement strand
GCCTCACAGTGTTGCGAAAGTCGAGTGGACCCTTCCGTCCGTGGCGGCGTTTACGAGCGAGTCGTACGGCCAGCTTTCGTGTGAGTGGCCAAATCGCTCGCCGCAAGGCCGTCATCTCCTCGCGGCTCGCGTGCATGAAGTCAACGTCTTCGGGGAGGGGTTTGCGGAGCGTCTTGGCCATGGCTTCGACGCCTCGGTCGGCGACTAGGCGACGCCGGATCTCGGCCTCTATCTCTTGTTTGAGCTCGTTGATGCGGTGTTCGAACTCGTCGCGTTCGAGCCTTTCCTCGAGCGGGGTGAGGTCGCCGGGTGCGTCCTCGCGTGCCTGATCCATCAGCTTGTCGAGGACCCCGTCGAGATCGAGGTTACGCAGCGTCCTGTAGAGGTAGTAGGTGCCTCCAACGGGCCGACCCGGCTCCATACCGGCGAACCGCATAACGGCCTGTCGGGCCAAGGCACGCATCATGTTGTCGTCGCCGTTGAGGAGAGCTTGAAACAACATCTCGGCGAGCTGTTCGGGGTCGAGGCCTTCTCCTCCACCGCCCTGACCCGGCATCTGACTGCCTTCGGGCTGGTCGTCGGGAAGTTCACCGTCGAGGTCGAGGTCGTCGGGCCATTCTCCGTCGACCAGGTCGTACTCACGGCCTCGAAGCGAGAAGTAGACCTCGAACACGGTCTCGAACGCCCGCCAATGAGCGTGGTTCTTGACCAGGGTCGCGCCCAGCGCGTACTTGAACGCCGATCGATCCTCGATCGGGATGTGCATCACAGCTTCCATTGCGTCAAGGTTCTCGGTGAGGCTCACCGGCAGGCCGGCGTTCCGGAGCTCGATGACGAAACCGTTGAGGAGTTCGAGCAGCGGCGAATTCTCGACTGTCGGAGTCGTCGCCGTCATCGTGTTATCCCTCCGCCGCGGCGAACTCCTCGCCGTTGGTCGAGAACTCCTTGACCGCTTTGTCGATGTCAGAGCGGTACTTGAGGAGAATATTGACCGTCTCGGTGGCGGTGTCGGCGTCGATGTGTTCAACACCCAACAACACCAGGGTGCGTGCCCAGTCGAGTGTCTCGGACACCGATGGCGCCTTCTTCAACTCGAGCTGACGCAGCGATCTGACGATGCGCGCCACCTGGTCTGCGAGGTTGTCGGTGATCTCGGGGACCTTGGTGAGCACGATCTCCTTCTCGCGTGCCATGTCGGGGTAGTCGACATGGAGGTACAGGCACCTGCGTTTCAGAGCTTCGGACAGTTCGCGGGTGTTGTTCGAAGTGAGGAACACCATCGGGATCTGCTTTGCATCGACAGTGCCGAGCTCGGGGATCGAGACCTGATAGTCGGGCAGGATCTCCAACAGGAGAGCTTCCGTCTCGATCTCGACCCGATCCACCTCGTCTACCAACAACACAACCGGATCGTCGGCGCGAATTGCCTCCAGCAACGGACGCGTCAGCAAGAACTCTTCGGAGAAGATGTCGTCTTCGACCTGGGCCCAGCTGTCGTCATTGTTTCTTTCGGCCTGAATGCGAAGAAGTTGTTTCTTGTAGTTCCACTCGTACAGCGCCTTGGACTCATCGAGGCCTTCATAACACTGAAGCCTGATGAGGCGGGCGCCGGCAGACTCGGCCACGCTCTTTGCCAGTTGGGTCTTGCCTGTCCCGGCAGGACCCTCGATGAGTACGGGTTTCTGGAGCCGTTCGGCAAGGTAGACGATGCCGGCAATGCCGTCGTCTGCTAGATAGTCGACGTCCTGGAGGCCCTGTCGAACCTGGTCGACGTCTTCGAAGCGATAGGTCATGAATTCCAGATGGTTGGGGAGTCTGTGTTCTGGGTTGCCCAGGTTACCCGGGCCCCCTTCGCACACCTTGTAGTGTGAGTCCTCGGCGTTGCTGCGATCAACTCACTAACTGATCGAAAGTAACTCCTGTCCCTTATGAGTGACCGCGACGACGCCATTTCCGCCCGGCGAGCCAGCGGCAAGTCGGCCACGCTCGTCGGCAGCGGCGTGGTCCTGTCACGCCTCTCGGGGCTCATCCGTGAGGTTGTGCTCGCCGGTCTCTTGGGCACCCGGGTCGCGGCCGATGCATTCAAGGCCGCGCTCCAGATCCCCGGACTGCTGCAAAACGTGCTCGGCGAAGGTGCAATGTCGGCATCGTTCGTTCCCGTCTACGCCGACCTGGTTGAACAAGAGGAATCGGGCAAGCGCCGAGATGAGAAGGCCGACGACACAGCCGATGCTCTCGCCGGCACGATCGCGGCCCTGTTGGGCATCGTCACCGCGATCGTGGTGTTCCTCGGCATTCTTCTCGCCCGGCCCCTCACGAAGATCATTCTCCCCTTCCTTGCCGAGGACACATTCGAACTGACCGTCGATCTGGTCCGAATAATGTGGGCTGGCCTCGGGTTCATCGTTCTGTCGGCGTGGTGCCTGGGTGTTCTCAATACCCATCGCCGGTTCTTCCTGTCCTATTTCGCGCCGGTGATGTGGAACGGCACACAGGTCGTCTTGGCCCTCTTCGCCTGGGGTCGGGGGTGGAGCGACGCCGACATCGCCCGAGCAGCGGCATGGGGTGTTGCCATCGGCGGGCTCCTCCAGTTCCTCATCCAGCTGCCAACCGTTCGGAAGGTCGCACCCGGCATCCGGTTGGCTCTGAAGATCCACATGAGGTCGGTGCGAGATGTCATCGGCCGATTCGGACCGGCAGTCTTGGGACGCGGGGTACTCCAGATCTCGGCATTCCTGGATCTGTTCCTAGCGGGCCTGCTGGCCGTCGGGGCCATCACCGGGCTCGCGTTGGCCCAGATTCTGTACCTCCTTCCGATTGGCGTTTTCGCCATGTCGATCGCTTCTGCCGACCTACCCGAGATGTCTCGAGAACAACACAGCGCCCCACGCGTTGCCGCACGAATGAGAACCGGACATGAACGAATCGCGTTCTATGTCTTGTTCTCAGCAGTGGCATATATCGCCATGGGCAAACCGATTGTGGGAGCACTGTTCGAGCGAGGCCAGTTCACGAGCGATGACACCATCTTCGTGTGGCTGATCCTTGCCGCGTACAGCTTGGGGCTTACGGCCTCAGCTGCGAGCCGGCTGTTTCAGAACGCGTCATTCGCTGCGGGTGACGTCTCTGGGCCGGCGAAGTTGGCTGGTCTACGAGTAACCATCGCGGCCATCATCGGCTTCATCCTGATGCTTCAGTTCGAACGATTCGGCATCGTCGATGGTTCGATCGAGAAGCTCGGTGACATACCGGCATTCGATCTTCTCCCAGAATCGGTACGCGAGAACGACGACGCGCCCCAGCGGCTGGGCGCAGTCGGACTGGCGCTGGGGAGCGCTGTCGCCGCCTGGGTCGAGTACGGGCTGTTGCGACGGCTCGTTCGCCGAGACTTGAACAGCACGAGGCGCTACCGAGACCCAGCGGTTTCGCTGTTGCCGGCAGGCGTAGTCGCGTTCCTCGTCGGCGGCGCACTGGCCTTCGGCCTCGATGGGCTTCATCCGTTGATCGTTGCCCCAATTGCTGTCGGGGTCGGCGGCATCGCCTATGTCGCTGTCGCCTACTGGCGAGGATCACCATCGGCAATCGAGCTGCTCGCGACGACTCGCATCCTGCGCTGAACCCGCGACAGACCCAAGCGAGCGGCTACAGGATCACCAGTTCATCTCGGTGAATGACCTCATCGGGTGTTCCGACAGGGTGGTCGCTGCTGCGAACGCCGACGATGGCCGCCATCTCCTGGCTCGAAACCGCAGCGAGGCCACGCCCGAGGATCGTTCCATCGGTTCCGGCTACATCCACTGCATCGCCGCGGCCGAAAGCGCCCGAGAAGTCCTTGACCCCGACCGCCAATAGCGAACCGCCATCGCGGCGCAGCGCGCGCTGGGCGCCGTCGTCGACCACCAATTGGCCCTGGGGTTCGACAGCGAACCCGATCCACAACTTGCGCGCCGACAGTGGCCGCGGTTGGGGCCGCACGATCGTGCCGAACTCGGGGTGTTCGGCCAGCGAACCTCGAACCACATCCTCCTGCTCAGCGGCAGCAATGACGGTCGTCACGCCCGAGTAAGCCGCCATACGCGCTGCTTGCACCTTCGATGCCATACCGCCACTACCGCGGTCGGTACCGGCGCCGCCGGCGGTGACGGGTAGTTCATCTGCGATCGACCTGATCTCGCGGATCTGCGCGGCGGAGGCATCCGTCTTGGGGTCTGAGGTGTACAGAGCATCGGTATCGGTCAACAACACGAGGCGATCGGCCCCCAACAGGTTCGCGACCAAGGCCGCGATCCGGTCGTTGTCGCCAAAGCGGATGGCATCGTCAGCGACTGCGTCGTTCTCGTTGATGATGGGTACCACGCCAAGCTGAAGCAATCGTTCGAGCGTGCCCCTCGCATGCAGGTACTGCGTTCTCTCGAAGAAGTCGAACGGAGCCAGCAGGATCTGCCCAGCGACCAAACCGTGTCGACCCAACGCTCGTTCATAACCCGCCATCAAGCGGGATTGACCCACCGCCGACGCAGCCTGAAGCGTGCGGGCGTCGCGTGGCCGCTCCTCGACGTAACCAAGCGCCGGCAACCCGGCCCCGATCGCCCCAGAGCTGACCAGGACCACGTGCAGGTCGGTTGCCCGCGTTTCAGCAACCTGGTCACAGAGCCGCTCGATGACGTCTTGTCGGACCTGTCCCCGATAATCGGTCAGCGACGAGGTGCCGATCTTCACGATCAGGATCACCACGTCATTCTCGCAGCGTCGTCGACGTATACGACGGAATTAGCCCCCGTCGTCTCGGTAGTCGAAGACCAACTCGCCGATGACAACAGAATCGCCTTCTCGTGCTCCGGCCTTCTGCAACGCCTTGTCGACGCCCAGTCGATGCAGACGTTCGCGAACGAACTCTGCGGCGTCGTCGTTAGTGACGTCATTGAGCGCCACCGCTCGCTCCGCAGCTCGGCCGAGAACGACAAAGCCGCCATCCTCACCCCGAACGACGCTGATTCCTTCAGGCTGTGGACGGTGAATTGCGATTGCTCCGGTACCGGGTTCGAGTTCCTCTCTCGACTCCCTGACAAGCGCTGCTATCGCACCCAAGGCCTCACTCAGCCCTTCGCCGGTAACAGCCGACAACGCGATCGCGTCGGAGGGAAGTTCGAACTCAGCCACATCGGCCTTGGAGCCCAGAATCACTCGAGGCCGATCCAACAGATCGGGTTGGTACTCCTCGAGCTCGTGCAACAAGACCTCGAGCTGTTCTGTGGGCGGGCGCTGATCATACGGGGCGAGGTCGACCAAGACGGCCAGAACACGCGCACGCTCGATGTGTCGTAGGAACTGGTGCCCCAACCCTTT
>JBPCTU010000034.1:0-3301 GCA_051011515.1 Acidimicrobiales bacterium | reverse complement strand
CGAACACACAGGGGCCCGGAGAGATTCGATTCTTCTTCGGTGACCCAGGAGACGTCCCGGTCGCGGGAGACTTCAACGGTGACGGCTGCGACACCGTTTCGATCTACCGACCATCGAACCAACGCTTCTACATCATCAACGAACTCGGAAAGAACGATGGTGGACTCGGCGCCGCTGACTTCTCGTACATATTCGGAGACCCTGGCGACAAGCCATTCGTCGGCGACTTCGACGGCGATGGACTAGAGACCGTGGGCCTGCATAGAGAGTCGACCGGCCTGGTGTACTTCCGCAACAGCCACACCCAAGGCGTCGCGGATGCAGAGTTCATCTTTGGCGACCCGGGCGACCGGCTAATAGCAGGTGATTGGAACGACGACGGCGCGTTCTCGCCAGCGATCTTTCGTCCCGCAAACACCACCATGTACTTCCGCTACACGAACACGCAAGGCAACGCCGACAACCAGTTTGTCCCTGTCGGCGCCCAGTCTTCATGGGTACCCGTGAGTGGAGCCAACGGCTCCTGAAGCCAACCGCACGGCGAACGACTTGCGACCGAGCGAGAAGCTAACCGAGGTCTGACCAGGATCTCGCGCTCTACCCCCAACCCGAGGTCATCGACAGGGCTTACGTACCACCATCTCGAAGCCGCTGTGCCTACGACTCGTAGGGGTCTGGCGGAGGATCCGTTGGGGTAAGGCTCAGGACCTTGAGCACGGGCACACCGTCGCCGAATTCATCGACATCAATCAACTCGCCGTCCCACACAGCCTCCACCACAACCCACTGATCCGAATCAGGAACAAACGGGGCGTCGACGAGCGCGACCTGCAGCGGGAAGGCGTCTGCTGCGCAGCAGCCCATCAAGTACCGGGTTAATCGGAACCCCCCGGGTAGCTCGGGTTCCGGGACCGCGAAGCCGACCAGCTGGAGGGGCACACCGATGATGTCATCGGGTGCGAAGTAGCTGTATGCGATGAGGTCATAGAGGCTTATGGCATAGCCCTCGGCCCCTGGCTCCGTGGGTGTGAGCTCAGATGCACCAGTGTCGAGGACAGAACTGACCTCTTCCAGGTCACTTCCGCCATCTTCCAATGCCGGTTCGAGCGGCGCAGGGTCCGCGTCGACAACGATGGTCTCGGATGTGTTTGGCTCGACGCCAGTCGCTGAAGCGGCTAACTCGTTGCTTGCGCGCTGGTCAAGCGAGTTAGGCGCCTCGGAAATCGACACGCGGTTCGGGACCCGGTCGGCGGCCGCTGCAGCTCCCAACGGAGGAGGAGCAAGTGCGAGTGCCGCAACGAACACCACGAGCAAGGCACCAATCCCCTGGTTCCGGTGTTGGTGGCCTCCTGGCTGCCGCTTTGCGGCGATCACCATCGAGACCGCGCCGGCTCCAATCAGTATGAGACCCGAAACGACAAGCGGCCAGCGAAGGCCAACCTTCACGTAGTTCGCGTACGTACCGGTCCAGGCAGCTCCAATCGCTGCGAGACCAACGAGAATCGTGATGGCGGAACCCGCAAAGGCGCTCACAGCAGCAACCAACCAAACAGGACCGAGGCAAATATCGCTGCCACAACTGTTGCGGGAGCGAATCGCGATGCGAAGCGGGTACCGAAGACTCCGGCCTGCATTGACACGAGCTTCAGATCTACCACGGGACCGGTAACCATGAATGCGAGTTGTGCGGTTGGCGACACCTGGGCGAAGCTTGCGGCGAAGAAGGCGTCGGCTTCCGAGCAGATCGAGAGAACGATGGCGAGCAATGCCATGCCGAGCACTGCGATCACCGGTGCTGACCCGAGGGTCGCAAGGATTTCTTGGGGTACGAAGGCTTGAATTGCGGCCGCTGCAGCCGCTCCGACGACCAGGAACCCGCCGGCGTGAAGAAAGTCATGCACGACGGTTCCCACAAAGGTCTCTGTCCGCGTCTCCTCGAGGTTGATCCCCTCGCTGGCCCGCTTGAGCGCGGCCGAACTGTTTCGACGCGTCCACAACATGCCGATACCGAGTGCGACAGTAAATGAGGCCAGGAAGCGCGCGAGGACCATTTCCGGACGGCCGGGAAAGGCAACCGCCGTCGAGACAAGCACAACCGGGTTTATTGCAGGTGCCGCAAGCATGAACGCCAGCGCTGCGGCGGGTGCGACACCTCCTCTCATGAGCCGATCCGAGATCGGGACCGATCCGCACTCACAGCCAGGGAGCAGCAAGCCTGCACATGTCGCGACGGCGACTGAGCCGTGCTCGCTCTTTGGTGCGATGCGTTCGAGCAAACCCGGAGTCACAAAGCCCGCGATGAGACCCGAAACGACCACGCCCAGAACGAGAAACGGAAGGGACTGGAGCAACACCGACACGAACAACGTGAGCCAGGTTTCCCACACCCCGTCGTCGCCGAACAGACGCACAGCAACCAGCAGAACCACGAGACCGCCGACAGCGACCTGCCACGCCCGACGGCGCCGTATATCGAAGCGTTCGCTCGGAGGCGCGCTCTCGATCGTGGTGTCAGTCATCGTGTCGGTCACTGCGCCATCCCAGTCCTGATGTCATTATCGGGTGGCTGTCCCGCAAATTGAGTATTTCACACATACAGCGGGCCGGCCTCGGTGACCTATCCGGAGCGGCTAGTGCGTCTCGGGTGAGACTTCTCGTGCGTAGGCCTCCCAGGTACCGATGGGTTGGCCATCGCCCCATTCTGCTGCTGGCTCGAGGTAGTCGGCGTGGTTGGTCTCGATGTAGTTGAGAAGGGGCCGCGGGATATCGTCGAAGCCTGATCGGAGCTTGTAGCTGTGCATTCGGCCAAGCAGGGAGCCATCGACGCCGGATCGGCCCATCTTCATCCACGGCCACCACGGTGAGAGCCGAGTGAAGCCGGCCTCGAAGCGGGCGTTACGGGTGGAGGGATCCTCGAGCTCGTTGCGATCGACGAAGAACGAGAAGTGCTCTGACGGGTTGATCCTGGCGCCGGTACTCGCCAACGGGTACCGGATCGGGTCGACGGGGTTCTCGTACTCATGGGCGTAGTCCCATGACAGCAGCACCCTGCTCGGGTAGACCTGCCACGGCAGCACGAACGGTGTGGTGTCGTCCGTGTCCCCGACGGCGTTCATGGCGGATGGCTCGTCGTCGTCAGATCCGAAGTGAAAACGCGGCATCGACGTGCCAAGTACTCCACGTACCTGGTCATTGAGGAAGTTGAAGACTTCGACGCGCTCACCTGTGTACGGGTTGTCCCAGGTTTCAAGCACCTCACCCGTTCCGAGATCGGTGAAGAAACCAGTCTCCTTGCCTCGCA
>JBPCTU010000033.1:0-4623 GCA_051011515.1 Acidimicrobiales bacterium | reverse complement strand
GGGCAACCCATGGATATGGAGTGGGCCCGCGACGGTGTGGACGGACCGCTCTACATCGTGCAGGCTCGCCCGGAAACGGTGCAATCACGCGCCGAAGTGGGAGTGCTGAAGTCCTACGAGCTCCGCGAGGCGGGCGAGGTGCTGACGACCGGCCTGAGCGTCGGCTCTGCGGTCGGGACAGGTGAGGTCTGCCTCATCGAGGACGCAGCCGATATCAGCCGTTTCGTGGATGGAGCTGTGCTCGTGACCTCGACCACTGATCCCGACTGGGTGCCGATCATGAAGCGGGCCGCGGCCATAGTTACCGACCACGGCGGGCGGACGTCGCATGCGGCGATCGTCAGCCGTGAGCTCGGAGTTCCGGCGGTCGTGGGCACCGGTCACGCCACCGAGATCCTCCACGACGGTCAGCTGGTGACCGTTTCATGTGCCGGGGGTGATCATGGCACCGTGCATGCCGGTCGGGCAGACGTCGAGATCTCCGAGACCCGCCTAGACGAGATCCCCGAGACGCGCACCGGCGTGATGCTGAACATCGCGAATCCAGCGGCCGCAGCACGTTGGTGGCAGTTGCCCGCCGACGGCGTGGGCCTCGCCCGGATGGAGTTTGTGATCAACAACGAGATCAAGGTTCACCCGTTGGCGCTCTTGCGATTCGATGAGGTGCAGGACGATGTGGCCAGGGCCGAGATCGATGAGCTCACCGAGGCATACCCCGACAAGGAGCGCTACTTCGTGGAGCGGCTGGCACAGAGCCTGTCGCGCATCGCCGCAACTTGGTACCCGGCGCCGACGATCATCCGGATGAGCGACTTCAAGACCAACGAGTACGCCAATCTGCTTGGTGGACGGCAGTTCGAGCCCCACGAGGAGAACCCGATGCTCGGGTTCCGCGGGGCGTCCCGTTACTACTCCGAGCTCTATCGGGACGGATTCGCGCTCGAGTGCCGGGCGATACGTCGGCTTCGAGAGGAGATGGGGTTCGACAACGTCGTCGTGATGATCCCGTTCTGTCGCACCGTCGAGGAGGCCGATCGGGTCCTGGCCGTCATGGCCGACAACGGGTTGGCGCGGGGCGCCGACGGGTTGGAGGTGTACGTGATGGCCGAGATCCCCGCCAACGTGGTGAATGCCGACGCCTTCGCCGAGCGCTTCGACGGCTTCTCGATCGGTTCCAACGATCTCACCCAGCTGACGCTCGGCATAGATCGCGACAGCGAGGATCTGGCCGACCTGTTTCGCGAGGACGATCGAGCGGTGATGTGGATGATAGAGACCGCCATCGATCGCGCTAAGGCGGCCGGCAGCAAGATCGGCCTGTGCGGTCAGGCGCCCAGCAACGATCCGACCTTCGCTCGCAAGCTGGTGGCTGCCGGCATCGACTCACTGTCGGTCACGCCGGACAGCTTTCTGGCGGTAAAGACCAATGTGGCGGCCGCCGAGGCCGCTGGCTAAGCGAAAGGAGTCAGCAGAAAAGGTCGCCGATCCCGGGCAAGTCATCCACTAGTTCCATGGCACTAGCTCCTATGGCACCTGGCAGCGGTCCGCTCAGTTCATAGAGTCAGGTTGGGTGAGTAGCGGGGCATCGAGGGGGTATTGAGCGATGGATAGGAAGAGTCGTGGTGAGGCCAACGACTCTCTCGCCGCGTCGCGTGAAGGCGAAGGCCATCCGCTTGTCTTCCTTCACGGCCTCGGCGCGTCGCGGGCCCAGGCCCAAGCTGCCGTCGCTGGTGTTGGAGGCGTCGAGATCATCACGGTCGACGCTCCCGCGCACGGCGACTCGGCGACCTCGACAGTTCCGCTGAATTTTGGAGCGTTCGCCCACGCCGCGGTCGAGCTCCTCGACGCGTTCGATATCGGCACGGCCATCTTCGGTGGAATTTCGATGGGGGCAGGAATCTCGCTTCGTATCGCCTGCGACTTCCCCGACCGGGTGTCAGGACTCGTGCTCGTGCGCCCTGCGTGGACGGACCAAGCGGGTCGGCCCCACCTGGATATCGTCGCCGACATCGGTGACTGGGTCACATCTCATGGTGCAGAAGGCGCCCATGAACGGCTGTTCTCTGACCAGCGCTATCAGACCATGCTCGAGTCCGAACCACTCGGTGCGGCGAGCGTCGCCAACACGATCGAGGGCGTCGCGAAGACACGCCGCCCCGACGTGTTGTCAGCCATGGTCGATTCTTCCCCGGTCGACGACCTTCGCGAGCTCGCCGACCTGGATCAACCGGCAATGGTCGTATCGACCGAACACGACCGGCTGCATCCCGTGTACATCGCCGACGCCGTCGCAGCCGCACTGCCGAACGCCGCTTCGCTGCTGGCCCCACCTCGCTACCTCGAGCCCGAGGCACACCAGGATTTTCTCACCCACGCGATCAATTCGTTCATCTCGGCCGAGCAGAGCCGAGAAGTCCGAACAACAGGAGACTGACCCATGATCACCGCGCGCCTGGCCACCGAACAGATCCTCGATCGGCTGCATAAGAAAAAGGAGGCGGGTCTTCCCATCATGATTGCAAGCGCAGGGTCTGGTCTGGTGGCAAAGCTGCTCGAGAAAGCCGGCACCGACTGCATCAATACGTTCTCCGGAGCACGTCTTCGGGCAAATGGCATGGGAACCATGTCGATGATGTGGCCCATCCTCGATTCGAACAAGCAGACACTCGACTACACGCGCGAAGACATCATGCCGGCGCTGAATGGTGACTCGTTCGTGTGCGCCTGCATCAACGCCAATGACCCGCTTCGCGACATGGCCATGGTGCTCGACGACCTCAAGCGAATGGGCGTGCAGTCGGTCTCGAACATAGGCCCGTCGATCAGCTACGTCGATCACGACTCCGAGATCTACAAGGTGCTCACCAGCGCCGGAATCACCATCGACAACGAGATCGACATGCTCAACCTCGCGAAGAACGAGATGGGCATGGTCTCGATCGGGCTCGCCTTCACCGAAGAGGACGCGCTCCGGATCTGCGAGGAAACACAACCGCATGTGTTCTGTTTCCACGCTGGCACCACAAAGGGGGGTCTGACCGGCTACGACAGCGGCATCGACCTCGCGGCAACCGCTGCCAGCACCGAAGCCATCCTGGTCCAACTCCGCGAGGTTGCCAGCGAGACCCTCTTCGTCTGCCACGGGGCCGCGATGGAGACGGTGAGCGACGCTCAATACATGCTCGATCACACTTCCGCCGACGGTTTTTGGACCGGCTCATCGACCGAGCGACTACCGATCGAACAAGCAGTGAGCGCCGCAGCTGAAGCGTTCGCGGCGCTGCGATTCTCGGACAAGTCGGCAACCAGCAAGTGAACACGCTCAGCGCACACAGGAGAACAGCATGACAACCGTCGCAATTCTGGCCACGATGGACACCAAGGCCGCCGAGGTTGAATGCCTCGCCGACGCCATCGGCACCTTTGGTGGCACGGCCTACATCATCGACATCGGGGTCGTCGGTGACACCGACCAACCAGTTGACGTCACCAACGACGCGGTGGCCGAGCGCGGCGGTACTGCGCTGAGCGATCTTCGCGTCGATCCTTCGCGTGAAGTCGCCTCGGAGGTCATGGTGGCCGGGGCGATCGCCATCACCACTCAACTCGCCCAAGCGGGCGACATCGACGCAATAGTCGGGCTCGGCGGCACGCAGGGAACGAACAACGGGTCGCGTGTGATGCAGGCGCTTCCGTACGGATTCCCCAAGATCATGGTGTCGACCATGGCCTCTGGGGATACCTCGACATATGTAGGCATCAAGGACATCACCATGATGTTCTCGGTCAGTGACATCTTGGGCGTGAACCCACTCCTGCGCCAGGTGCTCGCAAACGCCGCTGCTGCAGCGGTTGGTATGGGCGCAGTTCCTCGAGCCGCTCTCACCGAGCGAACTCGACCCGTCGTCGCAATCACCAACCTCGGGGTGCTGACCGCTGGGACCATGCATGCCATGGAACGGCTGGACGCCGCTGGGTACGAGTCGATCGTCTTCCATGCCGTCGGGTCGGGTGGGCGCGCCATGGAACAGCTGATACGTGAGGGTGTCATCGACGCCGTCTTCGATTACGCGTTGGGCGATCTCAGCGATGCCGAGCTCGGGGGACTTCGTGCTGCCGACGAGGATCGTCTGACCGTGGCCGCCGAACTCGGCTTGCCCCAGGTCGTCGTGCCTGGCGGGACCGACCACATCGGCGTCATGCTCGACGCTCCAAACGAGGTGCCCGACAAGTACGCCGCGCGCACCTACACCTTCCACAACCCGGTGATCCTTGTGCCGCGCACTAGTTCCGACGAGTTGGCAGGCGTCGCCGCCGTCATCGGCCAACGCCTCGTGAACGCTGGAGTCAACACCGTTGTGATGGCACCGACCCGTGGCCTCAGTAGCTATTCGATTCCTGGCGGACCCCTCGCCGACCCAGAAGCCGATCGGGCACTGCTCGACGCCCTGCGTGGCGCGCTGCCAGAGTCGGTCGACTATGTCGAGGTGGACGCCGGGGCCGAGGATCCCGCCTTCGTCGATGCCGCCGTCGATCAACTCATCTCCCTGATCGGAGCATCCAGCAAGTGAAGAGCCAATGGAACGGCGCCGATGCCCCCACCGGGGAGCCCCTTGCCGTCCG
>JBPCTU010000032.1:0-11298 GCA_051011515.1 Acidimicrobiales bacterium | reverse complement strand
CATTCACGTTGTTCGTCAATCGGCCACTTCCGCGGACTTACTTGAAATACATCGAAAATCGTCTACGTGACGATCTCGAGATGGGGACCACTCCCATCAAGCTCAGGGTGCGTCCACGCAGCGATTAGTCCTGTGACCAGCTGGTTTCGTGACTGAGCCCATCATTTGGGCCGCACAATCTCAACAGTTTCGCAATCTAGCGGTCTAGGAGTCGCTTCGGCGCGGGGCTACCATGTGGGCTTCATGGAGACGCCCATTCTGGTGATCCTGGCTGTGCTCTCTGCGGGCGCCGCATATGTATGGGCACGTTCCGCCCGTCAGCGACTTCGGCTGCTCGGGCGGCTGGAGAGCGACCTGCGCGAGCTCGATCAGCAGGACTCGGTCGCGCAACGCGCGGCAATCACGCTTACTCGAGGCGATTTTCGCCGAGACACTCACGCAGCTCTGCTCTACGCCCTGGTGGCCTTCGCTTCGATCGTCGTGGCGATAACCCAAGACGTCACCTGGGTCGCCTTGTTCGGCATCCTCGCGTTGCCTGCGGGTTTGTCACTCCTGTGGTCTCGCAATTCGGTCAAGGAGGCTCGCCTCAGCGCCGAACGGTTCGAACTGGAGCGCAGGGCCGAGGAAGCCTTGACTCAGGAGAACCTGGCTCCTCGAGCCTGGGCCGGCCGTCTGGCGCCCGACGAGCTGCCGGACTTCTCGGGGTTCGATGTGGGTCGGGTTTATCAAGCCGGTTCGGGGCTGATGGCGGGTGACTTCTTCGACCTCTTCAGGATCTCCGACACCCGTTTGGCCGCCGTCGTTGGTGACGTTGCCGGTCACGGCATCGAGTCGTCGATCACGGCGTTTCAAGCCAAGTACCTACTCCGGGTGTTCTTGGAGTCTTTCCGCGACCCCGCCCAGGCACTGGAGGAGTTGAACTCCCAGATGTCGGGTGGCGATCGAATCGAGGAGTTCATCTCGCTCGTGGTCGTCGTATTCGACACGCAGGCAGGCACGCTGCGATTCGCTTCGGCCGGTCACCCCACGGCTTTCTTGTGGCACGAGCGCGAGGTTCAGCCCCTGGCCGCGACCGGACAAATTATGATGCTGGATCCCAACGCCACGTACATCAGTCGGGAGATCCCGCTCGAACTCGGCGACATGGTGCTCATGTACACCGACGGTTTGGCCGAGGTCCGCAACGGCGAGGATCTGTTCGGCGAAGATCGTATTGCCCAGCACATGAGCCGAGATCCGGGGATCGCTCCCGATGTGCTCGCAAAGTCGTTGCTCGAAGCGGCGCGCGACTTCTCCTCGGAGGCCATCGAGGACGACGTCGCGATCATGGCTGTGCGCCGCGAGTAGCAGCGATGCCATCGTGTGAACCCTGTGGCACGTTCTACAACCCGAACACGCTACGGGCTGACGGTTCATGCCCCGAGTGCGGAGAGTTGGTCACTGCGGGCGAACATGTCGGTACCGATGCCCCGATCGAGCGAAAGGTGCCATGGCACTTCTGGGTCGGAGTGGCAGCGGTCACGCTTTATCTGGGTTGGAGGCTTGTCCAGGGGGTTGCCTTGTTGTTCTGAGCCGCCAGTAGGATGGCCGGTCTCAAGAACGGGCTGTGGCGCAGTTCGGTTAGCGCACTGGTCTGGGGGACCAGGGGTCGGAGGTTCAAATCCTCTCAGCCCGACACAGAATCGATGCAGGTCAGAGTCCGAGCTAGCGGGGCTCTGACCTGTTTCGCGCTGGGTTGGGGCGGTTGAGGCTGTCGCAGGCATCGTCGGCCAAACCTTGGCCGGCCTCACCGTAGAGATTTCGGGCCACGTCGACTCCTGCGTTTTCGAGCTCGACGACGTCGTCGGCGTAAGAGGCTGTTGCGGCGATGCGGGCCTCGGGAACGAACTCGTTCACTCGTCGGACCGCTTCGAGATTGGCCGCGTGGTCGCTCATGGCGAGGACAACGAGGTCGATACCCGGGTTGAGGCACAGCCGCGTCCAGAACTCGACGTCGAGGGCGTCGCCCCTGACGACGTTACGGCCCTGCGCGACATGGTCGTCAACGGCGGCCTGGCCACGCTCGACACCCATCACCGTCTCGCCCCTTCGTGCCACCAGCTCGTCGTAAGCTCCCTCTCCGACTCGGCCCATCCCGAAGACGATGACTTTTGCCCCGCGGGGCTGGATGAGCGCGTCGTCGGGCTGAACGGGCGAACGTTCGAGGCGGTTGAACCAGCGGCCCATCCGGCTGTAGATCGTGTATCGAGCAGTGCTCAGAGGGGCAGCGATGACGAAGGACACGGCCACTGCGACAGCTATGGCGGAGCTCCATTGCTCGTCGAGGGCGAACTGGTCGACTGCGACGAGGGCGACGATCAGACCAAACTCGCTGTAGGTGGCGAGCGTGATCGAGGTATGCCATGCGGTGCGAGCCCTGAATCGGAAGCGTGAGATGAGCCAAAGAAAGCCGGCTGTCTTCAGTGGTAGCAGAGCAAGCGCAGCTGCCGCGATGCCGAGGGCTGCCAGGCTGGGAGTCCCTGCCAGGCCGATAGACAAGAAGAAGCCGATCAGCAGGATGTCCTTGAAGCTCAGGAGCGAAGAAGCGAGCTCCGGGGCGCGTGGATGGCTGGCGAGGGCCAGTCCAATGATCAGTGCCCCGAGGTCGGGTTTGAGGCCGACCTGATCGAACGCTTGGGCCCCGACGCCTATTGGGAGAGCCAGCGCCAACAGGAGCAGGAGCTCCCCGTGTCCGGCTCGGTCGAGAAGCCAGCCGTATATGGGTCTTGCCGCAATGACTGCGACGACGACTGGGATTGCCCAGATCGAGGGCGGATCGTCGACCGCTGTTGTCAAGAAGACGACCGCGAAGATGTCCTGGACAACCAACACGCCGAGAGCGACGCGTCCCTGTATCGAACCGGATTCGTTCCGGTCCTCCAAGGCTTTCACGGCGAAGACGGTGCTGGAGAACGAGAACGCGAACCCGATTGCGGCTGCCTGGCCGACGGAGAGGTCGGATGCCAGCGGCATACCGATCGCGCCGAGGCCGAGCATGAACGCTCCGATCACTCCGGTGCTCACGGCTGCGTGGGTGGTCGCACCGCCCCAGACGACGGGTCTTCTCAATGTGCTCAATCGCAGCTTGAGGCCGATTCCGAACAGGAGGAGAAGAACGCCGGCGTCGGCGATCAGCTCGATCTCGTCGCTTGTCTCATAACCGAAGCCGTGGAGTACGAACCCCGCGATCAGGTATCCGACGAGGGGCGGTAGCCGTACGGCGTTGGCGGCAAAGCCAAACCCGAAGGCCACGAGGATGAGTTCCAGATCCATGGTCTCGTGCCTATCTGTTCATTCGTTCTTCCGGCAAGGGGCTCTTCTACTCGTCGAGCGCCTCAAGGGTTCCACCAACCGTGTGACGATGCTCTGGGGGCTGCGGGAGAACTCTAAATCACCTCGTAAGACTATCACCCGATAGACCTATTAGAACATAGCTATTTGGCAAGAGTGATAAGTATGACGGGACGACTGAAAGCCAAACGTCGGCATGTTTCCGCAGGCAGCCGGGCTGCAAGGTCGATGTAAGGTCACCGTCGTCTGCTTGCTCTCGAACAAGAACGCCGAACGGGGGGCCGCACGTGGAGTTTCGACTGCTGGGACCAATCGAAGTTCTGGGCGACGGTGGCCCGATCGATTTGGGCCCACGCAAACAGCGGGCGCTGTTGGCCTTGTTGTTGTTGAATCCGAATCGAGTCGTCTCCAGCGACCGCATTCTGGAGGCGCTGTGGGGCGAAGATGCTGCGACTCGTGAGAACGCGCTGTGGGTCGCAGTCTCGAGGCTCCGTTCAGCTCTGGAACCGACGCGTGAGAGCCATGGCGAGAGCACCATCCTGCTGACCCAGGAGCCCGGTTATGTCCTACAGATAGATGCCGACGCGATCGACGCCGTTGTTTTCGAGGGCGCCGTCGCCTCCAGCCGGGAGATCCTGCAAACTGATCCGGCGCGGGTAGTCACAGTCCTCAGCGATGCGCAGGCTTTGTGGAACGGCTCACCGTTGGAGGAGTTCCGACACGAGGAATTCGCGCAGGTTGATGTCTCGCGTCTCGAGGAGCTTCACCTTGAGGCGTTCGAATTACAGGCCGCGGCGGAGCTGAAACTCGGCAACGCCCGCGAGCAGGTCGCCCAGCTGGAATCTCTTCACCGAGAACATCCTTTGCGGGAGAGCTTCGTCGAACTCCTGATGCGGTCCCTGTATCAGACCGGCCGCCATGCCGAAGCACTCCGGCTCTTCGACTCGTTCCGCCGATCGCTCGGGGAGGAGGTGGGGCTCGACGTCTCGCCCGAGTTGCGTCGCCTCGAGGAACAAGTACTGCTGCATGATTCGTCGCTTGCACCCGGCGTTGAACTTGTTGCGCCTCGTGAGGTCGAGTCGAACCCCTTCAAAGGTCTGAGGGCGTTTCACGAGGACGATGCAGAGAGCTTCTTCGGCCGAGACGGATCGGTGGCTGAGCTGTTGGCGGTGCTCGCAACCGACACAACGTTGGTTGGCGCGGTCGGGCCCAGTGGCTCTGGAAAGTCCAGCCTTGTGCGCGCCGGGGTCGTTCCAGCGCTCCGAAAGGGGGCGATCGATGGGTCGGAGCATTGGTTGATTGCTCAGATGGTGCCGGGTGCCCACCCCTTCGCCGAAGTGGAAGCGGCTTTGCGGAGGGCCACCTTGGATGCGCCCGATGGCTTCACTGAGCAACTGAACCACGATGACGCCGGCGTGCTCAGAAGCTGTCTCGGCCTGCTGCCCGACGAGACCTCGAAGCTGGTACTGGTCATCGACCAGTTCGAGGAGCTCTTCACCCTGGTGTCGGTCGAGGTCCGCACGCGCTTCATCGCAAACCTTCTCACCGCCGCCGAAGACCCCCGGTGCAGGATCAAGATCTTGCTAACGCTCCGAGCCGACTTCTATGACCGTCCGCTCGAGTATCCCGAGTTCGGGCGTCGCTTGGCTACGGGAACCGTAACCGTCACCGCGATGGCCAGATCAGGGCTGGAACAAGCCGCATCCGAACCCGCCCGGCGCGCTGGTGTGTCGCTCGAGCCGGCGCTGCTGGCGGAGTTGTTGGTTGATGCCGGAGATCGCGCCGGCGCATTGCCGTTGTTTCAGTACGTGTTGACCGACTTGTACGACCACCGCGAGGGCGATGTACTGCGGCTGGCCGACTACCGCTCGATGGGGTCGTTGGAAGGGGCATTGGCCCGGCGTGCCGACGCGGTGTACCAGGAGTTGGATCCAGCCCAGCGGACCTCAGCCCGCCAGCTGTTCCTCCGGCTTGTCACCGCGGCTGACCAAGATGAGCAAGGCAGGCGGCGGGTCGAAGCAGCCGAGATCATCTCGCTCCATACGAACGTGCTGGTGATGCAAGCCGTCATCGAGGGCTTTGGACGGCATCGCCTGTTGACCTTCGACGCCGATCCGACAACCGGAGCGCCGACCGTCGAGGTCGCGCATGAGACGCTTCTCGAGGCCTGGCCACAGCTAGCCCTTTGGATGGAGCAGCACGGGGAAGATGTTCAGCGTCTGACCTCACTCCGGGCGCTGGTGCGAGAGTGGGACCAGTCGGATCGCGACGGCGACTACCTCATCGCCGGCGCGCGGTTGGGGGAATTCGAGGCATGGCGTAGTCGGGGCAACACGTTGTTGACGGCTGAGGAGGGGGAATTTCTGGATGCCTCGGTCCAGGCCATGCTCGCCGACGAGGAAGCGGAGGAGCGCGGCCGCCAAGGCGAAGTTCGACGGTTGCGTATCTTGGTCGCAGTGATCGGGGCGGTACTGATCATCGCCGTCGTCGCCGGCCTACTGGCGCTCATCCAACGAAACGAAGCACAGGACGCAGCTGAGGAGGCCGAGCTGGCAACACTGATCAGCCGTTCCGCCGCGTCCACAGATACCGATCCGGAGCTTTCGCTTCTCCTCGCACTCGAGGCGCACCGGCGTTCTCCGGGAAGCGCGACCGAGCAAGCCGTTCTGAGCGGTTTGGGTGCAGCGCGGACCACGAACCGTGTGTCCAGCCCAACTCCGTTGCCCGGTGAGTGTGTTGGCTTCACTGCCTTCTTCCGACAAGACCAGGGGATGAACGAGTTCGACACCATCGACGGTCGGATCGTGAGCCGCGATCCGGTGACCGAGGAAATGACGGACCATGGCGAGGCGCCCAGTCCCTGCGCTGTCGGTTACCGGAACGAAGCAGCCGGGTTAGGCATGGCCACAGCCGACGCCGGCAGTCGGCACTGGGTTGGCCCGAATTGGGAGACCATCCTCGAATTCGAGGGGGTGGCGCTTCCACTATGGATCACTCCAACCCGCTACGCGGTGGTGTTGGAGGGCTTGGAGACGCCTCAGCCCGTGGCAATCTTCGATACTGCGACGGGGGAGATGGTCGGTGAGTCGATCGAGGGCGAGATCCTGCGCAGCATGACTGCGAGCCCCGATGGTTCCTTCTTCGTCTTCAGCTTCGCCAATCCCGTGGCCCCCGAGGGTGATGGGCTCCTAGTGGTGATCGACGCCGAGACTGGAGCAGAGCAGGTGCGGCTGATAACCGGTGATGCGGCTGAGGCCGTTACCGTTGATGCGGCGACCGGCGAGGTAGTTGCCGCATACCTGGGAGGGCGGATCATCACTCTTGATCCTGAGGATGGCAGGGTCGTTGCCGACATCGAGACCGACGTTCCCACAGGTTTCCTCGATATCGGAGCTCGAGACGACGGGTTGCTGCTCGCCGTGTCGCGAGGCAGCATCGACCTGATCGATCGCCGCACCGGGCTCACCGGCACCAGCGCCGAACTTGGAAATGTGTTCGAGGCTCACGTGCGACCAGATGACGCGGTTCTGATTCTCGATGAGTCAGAGAACATCCAAGTGCTCAGCCTCGCCGAGAACGCATTGATCGAATCAGAGTGGCCGGTGGACGCGCGAGCACATGTGGCGTTCAACAATGGACGGGCTGCGGCTCTCAACCCGGTCACCCAGCGAGTCGAGTTGGTCGACCTCGCGACAGGTAATCGAGAACTGACTACCGTTGCAGGTCCAGACGTCTTGCTCGTCTATCCAGAGGCTGAGGGCATGTGGAGCATCTCATTGGACCACACAGCGGTGCGGACACGCGTTGGCCAGGTGGTTGAGGAACTCTATATGGGTAGCGAGCCGGCGGTCGTCGGCGTTCGAGACGGTTTGACGGTCGCAGGCACTCGCCTGGGTGACTTCTTCGCCGTGCTGGGTGAAAGGAGCAACGGGACGGGCGAAGCGGCGCTGGTCAGCCTGAAGCCCGGCTCCGCTCAGGTCTTGTGGTCAACGCCCATATCAGGAGCTATTGCAGCCGCTCCGACCCCCGACGGAGGGATGTATGTGATCCGCTCGATCGGAATCGTGAATGTCTACGACAGCAGCGGAGTGTTGTTGCGAGAGATTGACACCGGAGAGCCAGTGCGGTTCGCAGGTCCCTGGAACAACGAGGCGACCGGGGAGCTCTACCGAACCTTCTTTGGATCCTTCGTTGTGGCCGTGGACTCCACGACGGGTCGCCTAGCGCTGGGCCTCGACAGCGGAGGGATCGTCATCGTCGATGGGACGAACGGGAACGTGGTCGTGTTGCCTGTGGCCGCTCGGGTCGCCAGCTTGGGTTTCGCGAGTGGCGGCGCGTTCCTGACAGCCGTCTTGGTGGACGGAACAGTGACGTTGTGGGATCTGGAACGAGAGACCCTTGCCGGTCGGGTGTGGGATGGAACCGGCGCTCTTGAACACGAGCCGGGTTGGTTCGACGAGACGGCGACCGCGATGTGGGTGAGCACATCCGGCAAGCTGATCGAGATTCCGCTGCGCCCGGTTGAATGGGTAGCGAAGGCATGTGTACTCGTGGATCGTGAGCTGACCCAGTCCGAATGGGAACGCTTCGTGCCCGGGGATTCCGAGCCCCAGCCGGCCTGTTCGTCTTGACTTCCCTTAGGCGCACGGCGTCAGGCTCGATCCGGCCGGTGAGCCCACGACTAGGGTGCGGGGATGTCTACCGGGGTGCTTCTACCAGCCGCAATGCAGGGGCCGGGTGAAGGCCTGACGACTTTTGCACGACGGGCCGAGGAATTGGGGTATGACTCGTTGTGGTTGCCAGAGGTGTCTCACCGTGAGGTCATTGGCGCTGCCGGCTGGCTACTCGGCCAAACCGACAGGATCAGAGTCGGCACAGCAATCGCATCCGCCTATGCCCGCGATGCCTCGACTGCTGCGATGGCCGCGCGAACGTTGGGTGAATTGTCGAATGGCCGCTTCGACCTGGGTTTAGGGGTATCGATCCGATGGCTTGTGGAGCAACGAGGCCAGCATTGGGAGAAGCCCTTGGCCAAAGCCGCTGCCTACCTCGATGCGTATCACGCACACGAGTTGCACTCTCCACCACCCCCCTCACCGGTCCCGCTGTATTTCGCCGCACACGGACCGCGCCTGGTCGAAACGGTCAAGGATCGAGTCGACGGACTACTGACAATCAACGTGCCCCCCGATCACACCGCCGACGTACGGCGCGAGCTGGGGCCGAACAAGCGCTTGTTGGTCATCAAGACCGTGGTGCCCGAGACCGACCCGGTCGCGGCCCGGGAGCGAGCTCGTGAAACAGTAGGCGTCTATCTGCAGGCCAGGCAGTACTGGACACTCTGGCCCAAATACGGCTTCGACGACTCTGACAATGTGCCCGGTGGAAGTGACCGGATCATCGACATGCTCGTCGCATGGGGTGACGGCGACGCCATCGCAACCCAGATCGAGGAGTACTTCGAGGCCGGGGCCGACGAAGTGATCATCAGGTTCCCCACATCCGGAGAAGATGTGATCTCGTGGGATTTGTTCGAAGCACTCGCGCCAGGCCGCTGATCTAGGCTCGTCCGCTCGGGGGTACCGGATATGCGAGAGGTCAATACCGTCGTGGTGGGCGCTGGGCAGGCCGGACTGTCGGTGAGCTATTTGCTGACCGAGGCCGGGTTGTCCCACCTGGTGTTCGAGAAGGGCCGGATAGGCGAGTCGTGGCGGTCTCAACGGTGGGACTCTTTCGCCCTGAATACTCCCAACTGGGCCAACCTGTTGCCAGGCGCTGAGCTTGGCGATGAGGATCCCGATGCCTTCGACCTTCGAGACGGGCTCGTCGAGACGCTCGAGCAGTATGCAGCGGGGTTCGACGCTCCGATCGAGGCAGAAACTCCTGTTACCCGCGCCGCCCGGGACGAAGCAGGCTTCTTCCACGTCGAGACCCCGACAGGGGCCGTCAGGGCGCTCAACCTGGTCGTTTGCTCAGGCAGCATGAGCACTCCGAACATGCCGGCGATGGCTGACGCCCTGCCTGATTCGATCCTGAACCTGTCTGCGGCGACCTACAAGTCATCTACCCAACTACCCAGCGGCGCAGTCCTTGTCGTCGGGAGCGGCCAGTCGGGATGTCAGGTGGCTGAAGACCTGCTCGAGTCGGGTCGCGTCGTCTACCTGTGCACGAGCAAGGTCGGCCGGATCCCCCGGACCTACCGTGGCCGAGACATTGTCTCCTGGCTGAACGAGATGGGGGTTTATAACCAACCTGTCGAGGCGTTGGACGACCCTGACGAACAATACGCCGCTCAACCCCAGGTATCGGGGGCGGATGGCGGGCACACCGTGAGCCTGCAATCGTTGGCTCGCGACGGCGCCACTCTCTTGGGGCGCATAAGCGCCATCCAGGGGACCACAATCAAGCTCGCTACGAATCTGCACGATTGTGTCGACTTCGCCGATCGGAAATGCGCCGAAATCAAGGCCGGCGTCGACGCCTACATCTCCACCAACCACATCGCGGCCCCGGCTGCGACCCCCGACCCGTATGAGCCGCCGTTGCCGGACCTGGGTGGGTCGGACGAGTTGGAGCAACTCGACCTCGCGGACGTCGGTGTCTCGGCCGTCGTCTGGTGTGTCGGGTTCCACGGTGACTTCTCGTGGATCGAGCACGATGTCATTGGTGAACGCGGCATCCCGAAGCACACACGCGGCGTGTCGGATATTCCCGGTCTCTACTTCGTCGGATTCCCGTGGCTGAGCAGGCGAAAGTCAGGGATCCTGCTCGGTGTGGGCCAGGACGCCGCCCACGTCGTCGACCACATCGCCAGCTCGGACTAGCCGGGTTCGAGCCCTAGTTTCGGCTGACGTTGACCAGGGTGGGGTTCGACAACATGTCGAACACCGCTGAGTACTTGGTGGCTGACGCGACAAGAGCATCGACCACCTCTGGCTCGGCATCGGCGTCGACGTCAAACTCGACACGGACTTCGCTGAAGCCCTTGCGGATGTCGGGATCGACTCCGAGAACGCCGCGAACGTCGATGTCACCTGTCACGGTGGACGAAACGCTCCTGAGTTCGATGTTCCGTGCGGCCGCACCTGTCGCAACGCCGGCCGTGATACAAGCAGCCAGGGCGTGGAGAACGTACTCCTGGGGGGTGGGTCCGTGCCCGTGACCGAGTGTTGGGTGGTCCGCGGTGTAGCTGAACTCCTCGACGTGCACCTGATCTGCGGAGAGTCCATGCCACTCATAGATGCTGGAGGTGCTTGCGGTTCCCTCGACCCATGTGTTCTTGGCGGAGAACTTGAATTGGGCCAGATCGCCGTTCTCCGTCATCTTCGCAATCGCGCCGAACATCTTGTGACATGGAACGCCGTTTACCTCTGGTGGTTCACCTGAGTCGCTCATGATCTCCTCCTCGTGGCTGCTGGAATCGGCAGGCTAGCAGGCGCGAGTGGGCGCCCCAGACGACAATTGAGGGGTCGACGAGAGGTCCGAACAGCTCGGCCGGACCGACCGCAATGGCGCTAGGTTGCGACAGCAGCGCCCAGATCGAGGGGGACGACATGGATGCAGGTTTGGTCGACACGGCCGTTGCGATGGCAAGAGATGATGGAACATTCCTACTGAACGCTGGAGGGTGGGATGGCGCTCTAGTTCTTGTGAGTGGCGACGAGGTGTGGCCGATCGCACTGCGTGACGGCCTACCTGAAGGGCTTCTTGCAGCCCAAGGGGCTCCAGACGGGCACGTCGTCACCGTGGCCGCGGAGCCGGCGGTATGGGACGCGGTGTTGTCCTGGCCGCCTCCACCAGGACTTGCGGATCTGGTCGGAGCGATAACCACGGGCCAAGTCTCGATCGAGCCCATGCCAGAGACCACCGAGAGACACCTGGCCGTCACGAGGTTCGGTGAGTTGCTTCGCCACGCTGCGATGGGGACCGATCCTGCGCCGGCGGTGGTCGATCCGGACACGCCACCGG
>JBPCTU010000031.1:0-5954 GCA_051011515.1 Acidimicrobiales bacterium | reverse complement strand
CCTTGAAAGAGATCACATCCGAGGTCCCGAAGAGTGCGGGCCTGGGCGTCGTTCTCGACTCCGGTAGCCACAACGCTCAAAGCTGCGTCATGGGAATGGTCGATCACTGCCGCAGCGATTGCTCGGTATCGACCGTCGTCGTCGGTGTCCAGTTGTCCGACGAGGTGTTGATCCAACTTGATCCCGACCGAGTTGACTCGGCGAGAAAGCCGTAGGGCGTCCTGATTTCGGCTGAGGTCGCTCATTGTCAGGTACACGCCGATGCCTAGGCCGTTCAGAACGATGCTCGCGGCCTCGATGTCGCGGCTGACGGTTGCCTCATCCACCTCGACACCAAGGCGTTTCGGCTCCACGCCGTGTGTTTCCAATGCTGAGCGCACGGTTGCGGCAAGTCTCTCGTCGACCAATTGTCGCGATGACAGGTTTACCGAGATCCACTCGAGCCCTTCGAGAACGCCGGCTGCGGCCTTGAAGTCGGCACACACCTGATCGACGACCCAAGCTCCTATAGGGAGGATCAGCCCCGTGTCCTCGGCAAGGTCGAGAAAGTCGGCCGGGCGCAGGAGTTCTCCGTCGTGTTCCCACCTGAGCAGGGCTTCAGCGCCGATCAGGTTGTTGTTCGCATCGACGATGGGTTGGTACGCCAGTCTGAGGCGGCCCTCTCGCAGTGCTCTTTGCAGGTCGGTAACCATCTCGAGTCGTTGCTCGGCGTCGAGTTGCAGTTCGGCGGTGAAACGTACGGTTTGGTTTCCTCCCTTTTGTTTGGCGCGGTAGAGGGCCAGGTCGGCACTTCGCAACAGAGATCCGGCGTCGGCCCCGCTGTGGTGTCCGGTTGTGGTCCCAACGCTGGCTCTCAGATAGACCTCACGGTTCCCGACCGAGACCGGTGATTGAAGTGCGTCGTGTACCCCTTGGGCCACGGCGATGGTGTCAGCCCCGCTGCGAGGATCCACCGCGAGAGCGAACTCGTCGCCGCCAATCCTCGCTATCAGCCCGTTGGGCCCAACGAGGGCCTCGAGGCGGCTTGCCAGTGCCACCAGTGCTGCGTCCCCGACATCGTGGCCCATGCCGTCGTTCACGAGCTTGAAGTCATCGAGGTCCACGAGCACGAGACCGACCCGGGAGTCGACTCGGGTCGCCACCTCGAACATCTCCGTGAGGCGGGTCTCTAGCCGGCGTCGGTTTGCCAGTCCGGTGAGAGAGTCGCTGCTCGCGGCTAGCTCGAGTCGTTGTTCAGCCAACCGGCGTTCGGTGACGTCGTGGGCATTCACGACCACGGCTGCTATGTCGTTGTCGTGGAGCAGGTTGGTGGCGGTGGCCTCACACCAGATCGTTGAACCGTTCGTGTGGTTCATTCCGAAGTCCGAGACCACGATTGGCTCACCCGGGCAGCCCAGGATGTGGTTGAAGACCGATGCCGAACGAGCGAGTGTGTCCGGATGGAGCATCTCGAAGATCGCCCGACCGGCTAGTTCTTCGGAGTCGACACCCAGCAGACGATCTACTCCTGGTGAACAGCGGATGATTCTGCCGGCGCTGTCGACCAGCAGGATCAGCCCGGGAGCGTTCGCGACCATCGCCTCGAAGCGTTTTGCCGAGCGTCGGTGGCGTTGCTCGATGTCGTGGTCGGCGGTCCGGTCAGCTGCTGCCACCAGCATCTGGTTCGGAGTCCCGCCGGTGCCGAGCGGAGTAACGACTATCTCGTACCAGTTCGGCTCATCTCCGATGGGGATCTCGGCTGTTTGCTGCTCGAATGGGAAGGTGTTCGCGGCATCGATCACCTCGGCAAGAGCGCCGAATCCAGAGGTCGCGATCACCTCGTTCGGCTCAGGGCCCGCCGGATGTCGGGCTCCGACGACCAGACGTCGTAGCGTCGGGCTTGCCGCCGCAACCGTGAATCCCTCTCCGGCCACTTGCACAATCATGAGGGGGGACGGGGACGCTGCTACGAGCAACCGAGCCTGGTCAGCGCGCAACGGGCTACACGACAGGGTCTCGCTCAGGGGCGATGAACTCACCCTGAGACCATCGGTTGGTGTTTGGGAGTTCTGAAGCGATCGAGGCTCAGGTGATGAACGTTCGCGCCGATGAAGAATCATGGGACTGTCCCGGGTTCTTTCCCGCGCGCCTGGCTGCGCTGTGGTTGCCGTCGTACTACTGAGTGCGGCGTGCAGCCCCGATGGCGCCGACAACGAGGCAGGGGATTCGCGCGGGGCGGCCGACACCGCACAGGCGATGGAGGTCTTGGTGGCGTCCGACGCCGCCGAAGCTCCTCCGGCGCTCTTCGAACCAGAGCTCCTCGGGCTCGAGGGTGCCCAGCCCGAGCCGTTGCCACTGGCGTTGGCGCTCAGTGCTGTTGGAGCGGACCCTCAAGGATCGGATACCGAACAGAGTGGTTCGGCTGATGACGGCGACCTCGCGGACGAAGCTGACGCTGGAGCCCCAGACGATGTCGCAACGACGGGTGAAACCGACGGGTCCGAAGAGGGAGAGGTCGGTCGGCCGCTGCCCGACCCACCGCCGGCAGGGCCCGGCTCGGAAGCTCCGTACGACGACCCATCCAGCGCGATCATCTCTGCAAGTGGTCGCTCTTTTGATTTGTTCGCTCCAGGGCTTGCTCAGCACACGACCCGGGGAGTGACCGAGGACTCGATCCTCGTCGCCGGTTTGGCAAGCGAAACCCTCATCGGAGATCCGTTTCGCCAAGACGTTTGCCTCGGCGCGGCCGCCCGTTTCAATCAGGCGAATTCGCATAGCGAACTATCTCGCCAGATCGAGTTCGAGGGCTGCTATGACGACCACGGGCAGAACGAGCGGTCGTCCTTGTTGGCCACGGGGCTTGTCAGAGACGAAGTCTTCGCTGCCGTTCCTATAGGCACATCCAGCTTCTTGGCCCACGACCTGCTCGAGGCCGAAAACATCCCCTACATCGGCGCCGACAAGCTTCCCGGATTCTGTGGCAGGGAGAACCCCATTGGCTTCGGCACCATCGGGGCAAGGGGGTGCCCGGTGCTGGACGCAAGGGGTTTTGTGACTTTCATCGAGCCGGTGTTGACCGCCTACGCCGCGACCTTGCCCGACGATGCCGAGGTCTCCCAGCTGACGTACGTCGTCACCGATGACCCCGAGGGTCAGTCGGTAGCTGCTTCGAGGGCGTTCGAGGCAGAACTGTCGGGGATCGTTGCTCCGACTCTGCTCGCGTTGTTGCCCAACGCGGTGACTGATGTCGTGGTGGATTGGAGTGACATCTCCGAATCGATCCTTGCGAGTTCGCCACAGGTTGTTGTTCTCGATGGTCCCAACGTCGCTGGGTTGCCGGCCTCGCTGAGGGATGCGGAGTTCGATGGCGAGATCGTTGTTGTCGGCGTCGTTGACCCGGTGGACGTGGCAGACGACACCTTCCGCTCCGAGTTGGGCCCGGTAACCGTCATAACGCAGGGCATGGACCTCGCCAATCGAGGGGCATCGGGTTGGGAGTCGATCGTCGGAGCTGCGGCGTCTGTGCAAGTCAGCATGAACGACATCGGTTCGGACTTCATTCTTGGATACGTCACTGCTGATTTCTTCGTACGCGCCGTGGAGTCGACTCCCGAACCGCTTTCGGTCGAAGGTCTTGCCGACACCATCAACAACGGGTGGTGGTATCCGGGGGTCGAGGGCATTGCATGTGGAAGCTGGTGGCCGGCGTCGCACTACATCTCCACCCCGTGTGTTTCGGTCTCACGGGTCGACATGGATGCGCCGTACCTGATCCCGGTGCAGGGCCTCGTCGAGACGGCGCCTCAGCTCCGGTTCCATCTGACAGATTGAGCGACCTGAGCCTTGCGCGCTGGTCCGTCTTGGTCACCCGGTGGTGATTCCCACCGTCGCCGTGCGGTGAGTTCCATCGATGTGGAGGTAGCTCACCGCGACGCGCGCGCGGCCGACTGCAATGCTTTCGACACCCGCCAACTGCGGCTTGCCGGGCAGCACCGAGGCGAGTTCGGTCGCTGTCCAGTTGACGGCATCGGGAGACTGAATCAAGTAGAAGGTCGCCGTACTCGTGGCGTCGCTGACGGCAACGGCAACCGCAACGCCGGCGCCGCCAAAGGATGCGTCCACGATCTGGTAGTTGGCGTTCTGACTACCAACGACCCGATCCAGGCGAATCTCCGTCCAATTCGATCCTTCACGGACCTGAGCGGTCAGCAAGGGTCCTTCGCCGCTCAGGATCAGGTCATTGCCCGAAGCCATGCCGATCGTTTCGGCTCTCGGCACCCGAACGACGCTGATCGGGATGCCGGACCAGGCTCTGGCATCCGTCGATTCCCAGGCGGTTCGCGCCCTGAACTGGTTGTTGAACGCTGCACCCAGGTATCGGCCGTTGCCCCAGCTGAGATCACCGAGGACTGAGCCTGGGTCGAGGTTGGTTTCGATGGAATCCACTGAGTCGAGCGTTCCGGTAACGACAAAAGGAACCGGGTCCGGGCTCGACAGCACGTCCAGCACCTCGACCGGTACACCCGCCGCGGCGAGGTCGATCTCGTCGGTCGGGTTCCCATCGTCGAGGTCGTAGACCACGAGCTTCGATGTGTCGCCAGTGCTGTTGCCGAGAGTCCAGGCGTCGTTCGCGAAGACCTCGGCGCTGACCAGCTGTGACACGTCGACGAAGGCCAGGGTCTCGCCGGTCGCGATGAGTCCGGCCGCCGAGGCATCGATGCTGTAGATGATGTTTGCCAGAGACGACAGCTCCGAACGACCCTCGGCGGTCTCGGGCACCGATATCGGCGACCACGACGCGAGATCCTCTGAAGCGGACAACCAGCTGCTCCGGCCGGATTCGCCGCTGGTGCCGGTGGCGTAGAGGATCCCGGCATGGCTATCGACGTCGCGGATCTGCCCGGCACCGGCGGGCCGTGGGTCCGCGATGGCGATCCAACTGGAACCGTTCTCCGAAAACTCCAGCGCGCCCCCTTCTCGCAACGCCACGAATCCTCCTCGGTGGGCGAGCATCTCGATGGTTGCCGAGGGATTCAAGCCGCCAACACCTGGGCTTTCGGTTTCGGGATCGGTCGATGCGGTGTCGTCTTCGGTGGTGTCATCGGACGGGTTCGGGGTCGCTGTGGGCGAATCCGCAAGTGGTTCCGTGCCGTCGGTTCGGGACCCATCCTCTTCGGTCGTATCTGACTGGACATCACCCGTTCCGGGCGGCTCGGGTTCCTGAGTGATTTGAGTGGTTTGAGACTCGGACGACTGAGTAGCCGGCTGAGGTGCTGTGGAGAGCGTTTCCTGGTCGGTGTTTGGTTCGCTGCGCACGGCCAAGGCAAAACCTGCGACCCCGACCACGAGCAAGAAGGCTGCGACTCCACCAACGATCCGCGCTCTCCGGACTCTGCTGTCAGCGTTCGATGCGATTTGGTCGGGGCCTGCTCCTGATACGTCGAGTTCTTCGGCGGTTCGGTGGAGCTCTCGGCGAATACGGTCGTGGATCGACATCAGGCTTCTTCCGTACTGCCCATGTGGGCCTGTAGCTGGTTCAGGGCGCGGTGGAGACGGCTCTTGACGGTTCCCGGTGCAATCTCGAGCGCTTCGGCGGTTTGTTCGACCGACCAATCGAGCAGATAGCGGAGGACCACCACAGCTCGGTGCTTTTCGTCGAGCGATGCCAGCGATAGGGCCAACGTGGGGTCGCGAGGGGCCGGGTCGTGAACCGCGGTCTCTGTGTTATTGAGCTCGAAGGGGGAGTTGTGTCCTCTTCGCCGCTTCCTCAGGAACGATCGGGCCCAATTGAGCCCAACGCGGTAGACCCAACCAGAAGGGTTGTCGTAGGTACGTACCTGGTTCCACCGCTGATAAGCCCTCGTCATCGCTTCATCAGTGGCCTCAACGCCCAGCTGTGTGTCACCCAGGGTCAGGGCCAGGGCGCGAGCGATGGTGTCGTGTTTCGAGACGTAGAAGTCCTCGAAACTCGACAC
>JBPCTU010000030.1:0-7378 GCA_051011515.1 Acidimicrobiales bacterium | reverse complement strand
GCGGTCAACGACGCCAGAACCTCGGCGCTCGGCGCAGGTCGAGCAGTGAGCGCCTCGGTCACCTGCGGCGAGAACGCCCCTTGGCCGGCCATCGCGCTGCGGACCGCGCGGGCCAACGAATCGGCATCAACCGACTTGACCATGTAGCCGTTTGCCCCGGCTTCACGCGCCTCTCGCACACGATCACCCTCCGAGAAGCTGCTCAACGCGACGATCCCCAGACCCTTGGATGCCTCGCGCAGCCGCCGAATCGTCTCGACCCCACCGAGTCCGGGCATGACAAGATCTATGACCACCACATCGGGCTTCAGGTCGGCGACGAGCTCGATAGCGCTCTCGCCCGTCGACGCTTCACCAATCACGTCGACATCCTCGAACGCCGAGAGCACTGTGCTGACACCTTCTCGAAGCAGGTCGTGGTCGTCAACCACCAGGACGCTGATTGGAGGTGTCTGGGTCATGGGTTCGTTCTCCACAACCGGATCGACGTACCCTCACCGATTTCGCTATCGACTTCGAGCTCAGCGCCGACCATTTCCGCCCGCTCCTCCATGATCTGTAGCCCGAGATGGCCCGCCGGGACCTCATCTCGATCGAAGCCGGCACCATCATCGGCGATCCAGAGCTCAGTAGCCGAACCGCTCGAGAGGCGGACCGTCAGAGCCGTCGCTCCGGCGTGCTGGGCCACATTCCCGATCGCCTGTTGAGCAATCCTGTAGAACGTCAGATGCGCGGCTTCATCGAGTTCGACTGGCTCCAAGCTGACGGTCACGTCCAGCGTTCGCCGACAATCCAGGGCAGTCAATAGGTTCTCGATGAGCTCCTCCAAGGGAACGTGCATCAGGTCGGCAGGTCGGAGTTCGAGTAGCAGCGAACGCATCTCGGACAACGCGCCGCGAGTGAGCACGCGGAGGCGCTGTACCCGATCGTTCAGCGGGGAGTCGGCTTCGATGTCATTGAGGAGCGATTCGGAGGTGAGCGCCGCGGTCCACAACGTCTGGTTGACAGCGTCGTGGAGCTCACGAGCGACCCGTTGTCTCTCTTCAGTCGTCGCCAGTTCGGATGCCTTCCCGGCCAGCCTCGAGTTGGATATTGCCGCACCGGCCTGATCGGCCACCGCACCGAGACGATCTGTGTGGCTCTCGTTGAAGAACCCTGTTGTGGCGCTCTCTACGAAGAGATAACCGAGGAGCTGGTCGCCAACACGGATCCTCGCCCCAAGCGTCGACCTGGCGTCACCAAGACTCCTCTCCGGCTCGTCGACGATCACTGGCCCGGACTGAGTGACCATCTCCTCGATGACGGACAACTTGTGAGGGTCCATGGAATCGGCGGCACTGGGCAGCTCGTAGTTGAAACCAACCCGATGCTTCGACAACTGGTGGCTGCCATCGGATTCGACGAGGACGATGGCGGTGAGGTCGCTCGACATCAGACGCTGGACGCCTACAAGAACCTCTTCGCTGACCTCGTCGAGATCGAATGTCGTGGACATCGCGGCTGCGGTGTCTCGAAGCGCCTCGGCATAAGAACGCTGCTGTCGCTCCTCTGCTTGCAGCCGAACACGGTCTTCGACCTCCCTGCGAAGGCTTTCATTGGCCCGCATCAGTTCTTCGGTCCGCTGCTGGACCCGCTCGTCGAGCTCGTCGAGTGTTCGCTGGAGTTCAACCTCGGCATGACGCCTTTCGGTCACATCCTCGAACGTCCCCAGTACACCGATGACATCGCCGTCGAGATCCCGTAGTGGGACCTTGTTCGTCTCCAACCATCGATACTCGCCGTCGGCGCCCTGGAGCTGTTCGATTATTCCGAAACGCGGCTCGCCGGTCGACATGACCTCGTTGTCCCAGTCGATGAACCAATCGGACCCGAAGTCGTCGCTGTCGGCCCACGGCATGTCGCGATCCGACTTGCCGATGAGGAGTTCGGGATCAACACCGGCGAACCTCGCGAAGACCTTGTTACATCCGAGGTAACAGGAGTCGAGATCCTTCCAGAACACGGCGTTTGCCATGGAGTCCATCAGGATCTGGAGCATCTCCTGACTCGCCGCCAAAGCGTCAGTCCCGGACAACTCACCCTGAACCAACGCCGCGTACATATCGCGCACGTCACTCGGTTGGGTCCCCGCGGCAGGGGTTGTCGACTGGTCGTCCACGGTCAGAGACTAGACCCAGACCGCTTCGCTCCAACTTCGGACCAACGCGGCCGCCGCCGTCTGCTCACCGTTCACAGCCGTCGAGCGGAAGAGGCCTGTTCCGCTCTATCCCGATGGACTGCTGGGTCGCTTGGGGGTCATCGTCCCAGACCACGACGTAGGGTGGCACTCCCTTTGGTCCGCCTACGCTCTCGATGCGACAGCGCAACGGTGTCCTGGCGCCGGGGCGGTACATGACAAGCTCGTCGCCTGGGGAAACTGCGTCGACGTCGACGGTCTCGACCGTCTGCCTCCGGACGGTGGCAGCGAGGCTGTCCAACAGATCCCAGGCGCTGACTATCCCAGTAATGGCGCCGTCGTCAGCCACAACCACCAGATGGTTGATCTGGAAGCGCCGCATGAACAGCGCTGCCATGGCGACCTCCGTCTCCGGGAGAACCGTGTGCACGTCGGGCGACATCACGGTGGTGACGGGCGATGACCCGTCAACCAGATCGGCGAGGTCCAACGAACTAACGATCCCTGCCAGAGCGCCGGCATCGTCCACGACCGGCAAGGAGTGCACACCCAGGTCCTGCATGAGCTCGCGAGCTGCGGAGACTTCATTCCCGAGTGAGACCACTTCGGGCGTGGCACTCATAACTTCGTTTATCACAGTCACCTGAAGCCTCCTTGGCCTACAAGGGTTTCCGAGAATGCACTCTCGAGCAGCTCGGCCACGACACACCCGGCGTCGGGATCGAGCAGGTCGATCGCCGGTCGGCCCGTCAGCCGGGCCGTCAGGTCGCTTCCCGCTGTGGTGCTGGTGGCGCGCCCAGAAATGAAGGTCGGCTGCAGATCGAATGCGTCCATGACACCGTGAGCGGCGTAGGGGTCACTCGCACAAAGAACCACCATTCGAACCGCGTCAGCAATCAGCGGTACAACCTGTTCTCCGTTGTATGGCTCGAGCGGAGAGGCGCCGGCCTCCAAGACCGCAACGTCGGGCCCGAGTTGGTTGACCCTGGCGAGCAGAGGCCCTGTTGCACATCGGAACTCTTCGTCCGGAACCACGGTCGATGGCAACCCTGCGTCCACGAAGTCCATGATCCACTCGGCTCCTGCGTCAGCCATCGCGAGAATGTCTCGATAGCGGCCGACACCGGTCAGCTTCGCGCCCAGGACCCGCGTGCCTCGTAGACGTAGAAGCCGGATCAGCCGTGCGGCCGCCAACGTCTTGCCAGCGTCCATTGACGTGCCAATGATCAGTATCGAAGGAACCTTCAGTCGCTCAGCCTCGAGCGGAGCAACGAAGTCGCTCATCGTCTTCACTCGGCCGTCGCGGTGCACATGTCCGAGGTATCGCAGCGACGGGACCGCGCCCGCAAACGCCGATCGTGATGTGCACTTGCCGATGACGCCCGCCATCGTCAGGAGATCGATCTCCAGGCCGTCGCCGACGTCTTCGAAGCTCCCCACTGCCTGCAGGGTGGCTGCCCGTCGGCCGAGAGCCCCGACCAGTCGGTCACCCGGCACAGCCCGGCCAACGCGGCCATCAGCCAACTCGAGGTCGAACGGTTCCAGTGCCCGACCTGTCAACTCGGCCGCGACGTACTGACCGCTCTGCCAGTGATCTCGTGGGATCGGCTGCACGTCGAACGGGGCCTCACCCAGGTCGGAGATCCGCGTAACACTCGGCAAGAAGTAACGATCCGTGATCTGCGAAGTCATGGGTCCTTCTCCTCTCGATCGGTTGGGGAAAGTGGTTCCATCAGCAGCATTGCCAACAACGCCGCTCGCTCGGGCAACGCTGCGAGAACGATGTGCTCGTCCAAGCGGTGGGCACCGTCTCCCACAGCTCCGAGTCCATCGAGGGTCGGCGTATGCAGGCTCGTCAGATTCGCATCCGAGGCGCCGCCGACTACGGCCACCTCAAGATCCAAACCGATTACCCGAGCCAGCTCCTGTGCCCGTCGAGCCAGACGATCGTTGGCGTCGTTGCGTTCCATCGGCGGCCGCCCGAATCCCCCGTCGATCTCGAGATTGACCTCGGGGTCAACCGACGTCAGGCCCCTAATGGATGCGTCGACTTTGGCCGCCTGCTCCGCGCTGTAGACGCGCACATCGACCTCAGCACTCGCCTGGGGAGCGATCACATTCGGGCGCATTCCGCCATCGATGGTGCCGACGTTCACAGTGATGCCGGCCTCTGGGTCGTTGAGACCGAAGAGGGCCTGAATCTGATGGGTGAGCTCCAGGATCGCACTCGCTCCGCTCTCGGCATCCAACCCGGCATGAGCCGCCCGCCCTTTGGCATGAACGCGGTAGCGGCCCACACCCTTGCGGCCGACCTTGACGGCTCCGGCTGGGCCGAGGGCGCCCTCGAGCACGTAAGCCCGCTGCACGCAGCGCGCCAGCGGTGTTATCCACCGTCGAGAATCGCTGCTCCCGATCTCTTCGTCGGAGTTGACGAACACAACCAGCTCAGCCGGCATCGTCCAGCCAAGCTCATGGATCGCTCTCAAAGCGGCCACTAGCTGAACCAAACCCCCTTTCATGTCGAATGCACCAGGCCCGCTGAAGAAGGCCCCATTGGACAAAGGTGGCCTCTCCTCGACCGTCCCGACCGGCCAGACGGTGTCCACATGGCCAATTACCAGCTGACGTCCGGGCGATTGCGAGGCGGCCCTAGGTTCACGACAGAACAGATGATCCCCCGTCCCGCGGCCAGCTACGGTCCGCGCCGACAGGCCTAGCTTCGCGAATTCTTTCCCAAAGCGGTCGAGTACCGGCCGTTGCCGAACGGGATCGGTCGATGGCGACTCCATCGAGACCACTTCCCGCAGCAGTCTGAGCATGTCGGACTGCTGTCGATCAATGACGCCCACCAACTCGTCAGCCCTGGCGCTGATCATCTCGAGAACTCCGCCGGGAAAGGGAACGACAAGGTGTCGGACACGCTCGAAAACCTGTCCGGCGACAGGAACACGAGCGCTGGGGTCGCATGTATCAGCTCGGCATCGTCTCGCTCTGGGTCCCGGACGGCCCTCGAAGGCGCTGCTGCCCGCACGATCTTCCCAACGATCAGGTCATGGGTACCGAATCCTTCGACGACCCGGTCCACCCGACATTCGAGCCAGAGTGACGCCCCGGCTGCGAGAACGCCGTCGACCTCCACGGCCGAGATCTGGTCGATGAAGCCGAGGGTCAGCTTCTCGTCCTCGACTCGGGGCGCCGCTGCCTGGCCGATAGCCACAACCTGGTCGGGTGTGGGATAAGAGACCGTGAACTCCCCCGTGCGTAAAACGTTTTCATGCGTGCGGTGACGGTCCGTGCAGACGAACCCGTAGAAGTCACCCATGCCCAGCGGCATGGCCTGGTGTTTCGGCGCCAGATCGAATCCCCCGTCGGCGTCGACGGTCCCCACAAGAACTAGAGGAGCAGGTACGAACACCTGGTCCCAGAGGTCCCCACCAGGGGACAGTTCCGTTTGCTGCAGGGGTTGTTCCATCGGCGCCCCAATGCCTCGACTCCACTCGAAGTCTCGACACAACCGAACCGGCGGGCAAGGGACCAAAGGCACAAGCATTGCGGCAAACAGCGGCCCTCGGTTGCACCAAGCCCGCGCTCGGAACCTCCGTGTGTGTCGGGCCGCTCACCAGCGCCAATGCGGGTGAACTCGGGGATCGATCCCCATTGAGTCGCCTCCGACCGAGTGATGCACTGGAGCCATGTAGATGGAGAAGGAGCCCCCATGTGCCAGAGCAAGACGTCACCGCCCAGAACCAACGCCCAACGAAGTGGTCATTGGGCCATTGATCAGGCTCGGGCCTTCTTGAGGGGGATCTCGTGAGTAGTGGACTTCCGCCCACCGAATCCGGCAATGAGCCGGCACCTCCGGCGGGACCGGGACGCGGCTGGTACCCCGACCCGAGCCAGACCGCGACCCAGCGTTATTGGGACGGCGCCGCCTGGACAGACCAGACCGCGCCCATCGCACCTGAGCGGCAACCGGCCAGTGGCACCAACGGATTGGCCATCGCCTCGCTTGTGCTCGGCATTGTCTGGGTCTATTGGATTGGCTCGATTCTTGCCGTCATCTTCGGCCACGTAGCGAAACGCCAACTCAAGCAGCCAGGGAACTCCCAAGGAGGCAGCGGGCTGGCCACCGCTGGGCTGGTACTGGGCTACGTCGGCATAGCCACGTTGGCCGTCGTCATAATCGCGGCAGCCGCCTCCTGAACCAGCCCTGTCAAGGCTAGAGCTCAGCCCAGCACTGTCCCCGGAGACCGAGTCCGGAGTGGTGCGCCTCTACCGTCGAATCACGGTGATGGCTCCTCGACGTTCGGATAACCGGTGTACGGCAACGAAATTCGGGCTGTAAGGCCGGGGTAAGGTGCTGTTGTTCCACTGTTCTCGACGGCCGGATCGTGGTGGTCCGAAGGTTGGCCGGGTTCGGAGGGGGAACGCGTGGAGTTTCGGATCCTGGGACCACTCGAGGTTGTTGGCGACGACGGCCCGATCGCGGTGGGTGCTCGTCAGCAACGCTTGTTGCTCTCATTGTTGGTCCTGAACGCGAATCGTGTGGTGACGACTGACCGCATCTTGGAAGAGCTCTGGGGCGATGACGCGCTGGGCAAGGAGAAGGCGTTGTGGGTCTACATCTCGCGGCTTCGTTCGGCGTTGGGAGAACGTGAGGTCCTCGTAACTCGTGATCACGGATACTCACTCGTCGTCAATGCCGAGGAGATCGACGTCAACCGTTTCGAGTCAGGCGTTCTGGCGGGGCGCGCACTGATCAAGGACGATCCGGCGTCGGCCTCAGAACTGCTGAGTGAGGCGCTCGCCCTCTGGCGGGGTCCGGCGTTGGAGGAGTTCGCATACGAGGACTTCGCGCAGACCGAGATAGCGCGCCTTGAAGAGCTTCGTTTGGGATCGCAAGAAAATCGGATTGAAGCCGATCTGTGGCTCGGTCTAGCGGGGGAGCTGGTGGGAGAACTCGGGGCGCTCCACGCCGCTAATCCGACTCGCGAGCGCGTGGTGAGACAGCTCATGCTGGCGCTCTATCGCGCAGGGCGCCAGTCAGACGGGCTCCGAGCGTTCGAACGCTTTCGTCTGCGTCTTGGCGAGGAGATGGGTCTCGACCCGTCCCCCGAATTGCGGCTGCTCGAGGAGCAGATCCTGCTACACGATTCCCGGATTCAATCCCTGGAGCCGGCCTCTCGGTCATCGGCTACGGCC
>JBPCTU010000029.1:0-7476 GCA_051011515.1 Acidimicrobiales bacterium | reverse complement strand
GCACACTGTTGATCTCCGCAGTCGGTCTCGTACCGGACCTGTCGCGAGCTATCTCCAGTGGTGGGATGGACCCTGGTGACGACCTCTGGTTGATCGGCACCCACGCTCCCGGTTTGGCCGGCTCGGTTGCTGACGTTGTCTTCAGCCTCGACGCATCGACCGTGCCAGACATGGTGGCCGACCCCCTCCCCCGGTACCGGGCCGTGCATCGGGCGATCTCGCGCGGATTGGTCACAGCAGCGCACGACTGTTCCGACGGCGGCGTCGTGGTGGCACTCGCCGAGATGGCAATCGCTGCCCGCTTCGGCATCGAGGTCGATCTACCCACCGACGACCTCGACCCCTTCATCGCCCTCGTGAACGAAGCGCCCGGCCGCCTCATCCTGGCCTCTGACGCCTCGGTCCGAGATGAAGTCGCCGGACTCCTCGGCGAGCACAGCCGCAGAATCGGCCGGGTCACCTCCGGAGATCGCCTCATCGTCGCCGCCGACAGCGAGCCGATCGAGATCCCGCTCGAGGCAGCGGTGAACGCATTCAGGGTTCAACGATGACGGTCCCTCCGATCCTCATTCCTCACGCGTCCGGCACCAACCGTGACGGCGAGGCTGCGCGTGCCATCGAGCTCGCAGGTGGTGACCCCCACGTCGTTCACGTCAACCAACTCCGGTCGGGCCAGGTCGACTTCGCGGACCACGCCGCCTTGTTGATCCCCGGTGGCTTCTCATACGGCGACGCTCTGGGGGCGGGTGAGCGTCTCGCACTCGAGTTGCGGACATGGTTCGGCGAGCAGGTCACCTCAATGGTTGATGCCGGCAAACCGATACTGGGCATCTGCAACGGCTTCCAGGTCCTGGTGAAGGCCGGGCTGTTGCCAGGTCCGCCGACCGAAACCCGTCGAGTGACCCTCACCCACAACAAGCGGGGGAAGTTCGAGTGTCGCTGGGTGACCCTCGAGGTGGCACCAACCGTTCGGTCGGGCTGGTTGGCGCCGCTGGGACAGACACTGATCAGGTGTCCCGTCGCCCACGGCGAAGGCCGTATCGCGACCAGACGCGACGAATCCTCCGACGAACTCAACGAGCAGCATCTCGTTGCGTTCACCTACCGGGAGTCGGGAGCCGCGCCCGTAGTAAACGGCCACCCCCAACAAGCCCGTGGCGCCTACCCGGCCAATCCGAATGGTTCGATTGCCGACATCGCCGGACTATGCGACCTCAGCGGGCTGATAGTTGGGCTCATGCCGCACCCCGAGGACCACATCTACGACTGGCAACGACCGAACGGCCCGGCCGGTGGATCCGGCCTGCCCCTGTTCGAGTCGTTCGTCGCCGCCACCCGATGACGACCCCCAACGACTCCTTCGCCACCGCTCTCGCAGAGCCGTTCTCGGGACTCGACGGCGACATCTTCCATGCCCAACGATTCAGTCGCGGGAAGGTCCGCGACATCGTCGACCTGGGTGATCGGCTCGCCCTGGTCACCACCGATCGGATCTCGGCTTTCGATCGCGTGCTCGGGGCATTCCCGTACCGAGGCCAGGTCCTCAACCAATTGGCGGCGTGGTGGTTCAACAACAGTTCCGACATCGTCGGGAGCCACGTGCTCGATGTTCCGGATCCGAACATCACTGTTGGAGCCAAGTGCCGACCACTGCCCGTAGAGGTCGTTGTCCGAGCGCGGATGTCAGGTTCGACGTCGACGGCATTATGGACCCATTACGCGGCTGGCCAACGGGTCATCTACGGTCACCGATTTCCGGACCGTCTCACCAAGAACGTGGCTCTGGAACGACCGGTGATCACCCCGACAACGAAAGCCACCGATGGGGGCCACGACGAACCCATCACCGAAGCCCAGATCGTCGAAGGCGGATTGGTCGACCGATCGTTGTGGGATCAGGTTCGAGAGATCGCTCTCGCGGTGTTCGAGCGCGGCCAACGAGTTGCTGAGGGCGCCGGGTTGATCCTTGTCGACACCAAATACGAGTTCGGACTCACGCAGAAGGACGAGCTGGTCATCATCGATGAAGTACACACACCCGACAGCTCTCGCTACTGGCGGAGCAGTTCCTCCGACGCGCTGATCGAGGCCGGGCGAGAACCCGAGAACATGGACAAAGAAGTCCTGAGGCTCGCCTACCGCAGACTCGGATACCGGGGTGAGGGTGATCCCCCGGCGCTGACCGAAGAGCTAGCTCGAGACCTGGCGACGGTGTACCTCGAGGTCTTCGACTGCCTGACGGGACGGCCGCTTCGGCGCGCCGTCTACCCCATCGACGACCGTGTCGAGAAGGCGGTCGAAACACTCCTGTGAAGGTCCCTCGCGCGCGGGTGCGGGCGTGCGAGGATACGCATTGGCCGGGGCACCGGGAGGCATGGCCGAGTGACCGACACTGCGCTCGTAGGGGTCATCATGGGCAGCGACTCCGACTGGGAGACGATGCAACGCGCTTCCACTGCGTTGACCTCTTTCGGAGTTCCCCACGAGTGCCGGGTCGTGTCGGCACATCGAACCCCTGACCTCATGGTCGAGTATGCACAGAGCGCCGACAAGCGAGGCCTTCAGGCCATCATCGCCGGTGCAGGTGGCGCCGCCCATCTACCGGGCATGGTTGCCGGACACACGATCGTTCCGGTCGTCGGTGTACCCATCAGGAGCCGAGCGCTCAACGGCGTCGACTCACTGCTGTCGATAGCCCAGATGCCTGCGGGAGTTCCCGTCGCCACGATGGCCATTGGCGAGTCCGGGGCAACGAACGCCGCATTGTTCACGGTCGCGATTCTGGCGCGAAGCGACGCCCGGATGGCCGAGAAGCTCCAGGCCTATCGCGCCGAACGAGCCCAAGCCGTTCGAGACATCGAGCTGGAGCCAGCCGCCGAATGACAGATCGGCTCAGCCCGGGTAGCACAGTGGGAATCGTCGGCGGCGGTCAGTTGGGTCGGATGTTGTCGGCGGCCGCCCATCGGCTCGGCTACCGAACGGCGGTGTTGACCGGCGGCGCCAAGGACACGCCGGCGGGCTCGGTTGCCGACATCGAGATCGCACTCCCCTTCGATGACGAAACAGCCGTCGAGCGTCTCGTGGCGGAGTCCGACGTGATCACGTGGGAGTTCGAGAACGTCGACGTTCGGCTCGCAGACCGCGCACTCGAATCGGGTGTCGCTGTACATCCCTCGGCCCAGATCGTGGCTAGCGCTCAAGACCGCCGGCTCGAAAAACTAGCGCTGGTCGACGCCGGCGCACCGGTTGCCGCATGGAGGCCGGTCGACACGATCCTCGACTGGATCAACGCTGTCGATGACCTCGGTACACCGGCCATCGCCAAGACTGCTCGGTTCGGATACGACGGCAAAGGTCAGGTCCGGATCAACGACAAGGTCGCGATCGAGGATGCGTGGGGCGAGCTGGCGGGCGAGCCCGCGATCATCGAATCTGTGGTCGATTTCACCGAAGAGATCTCGGTGGTGGTCGCGAGAGGCGCCGACGGGTCCGTGGTTCACCACGGCGTGATGCAGAACGATCACGTCGATCATATCCTCGACACCACAACGGTGCCCGCCGCAATCGCCCCCCACCGGGCCACCGAGGCGATTGCGATCGCCGAACGCATCGCTGAGACCTGGCAGCTCGTAGGCGTGTTGTGTGTCGAGATGTTCAACACTTCCGACGGCCTCATCGTCAACGAAGTTGCGCCTCGGCCGCACAACTCCGGCCATTGCACCCTCGAAGCAGCCCCGGCAAGCCAGTTCGAGCAGCAGCTACGAGCGATTTGTGGGCTACCCCTCGGCGACGGAGAGTGCCGCCCAGCAGCAATGGTGCAGCTGCTGGGCGACCTATGGGCCACGGGCGAACCCGACTGGAGTCGCGCGCTCGAGTTCACCGACGTCCATCTCCACCTCTACGGAAAGACCGAAGCCCGACCGGGCAGAAAGATGGGGCACATGACCTGTCTCGGAACCAATCCTCGAGACGCGTTGGCCACGGCGCTTCGTGCTCGCGAGGCGCTGGCGCGATGAGCGACAAACCCCGCGAAGAGTGTGGTGTGGTGGGAGTCCACGCTCCCGACCGTGAGGCCGCTCGGCTGGCGTTTTTTGCCTTGTACACGCTGCAACACCGGGGCCAGGAGGCCGCTGGCATCGCCACGTGTCACAACGGAGTCGCTCACATACACAAGGGCCAAGGTCTCGTGTCCAGTGTTTTCAACGAGGAGAACCTCTCGACGCTGCCGGGCGGTTTGGCGATCGGCCACAACCGTTACTCCACCACAGGCGGCTCCGGTCTCCGCAACGCCCAACCCCAGGTCATGGAGACCATCGACGGACCTTTGGCCGTCGCCCACAACGGGAACCTGGTCAATGCCCACGAGCTGCGACGCGAGCTGTTGGAGCGTGGCGTGGGACTCCAGACCTCCAGTGACACCGAGGTCATGGTGCACATGCTCACCGGAGCTGGTGGCGACTGGATGAGCCGCATCAGGGTGCTGATGAGCCGAGCCGAGGGAGCGTTCGCCTTGACGATCCTCACCCGTGACGCCGTCTACGGGGTACGCGACCCATGGGGATTCCGCCCTCTTGTCATCGGTTCCATCGACGGTGGTTATGTGCTGGCATCGGAGTCATGTGCCTTCTCTGCCATCGGAGCCGAATTCGTGCGTGAGGTCGCCCCCGGCGAGATCGTTCGCCTCGATGACGACGGCATGCATGTGGAACAAGGGGCAGTCCCCCAGAAGAAGGCCTTCTGCACCTTCGAACAGATCTACTTCTCGCGACCCGACTCGACTCACGAAGGAAAGCTGGTGCACTCGACCCGGCAGCGGCTCGGACGCGAGCTGGCCCGCGAGGCCCCAGTGGAAGCCGATCTGGTGGTGCCGGTCCCCGATTCGGGTACCCCGCACGCCGTCGGGTATGCCCAGGAATCGGGTATCCCATACACCGAGGGGTTGATCAAGAACCGCTACGTGGGTCGCACGTTCATCGAACCGACCCAAGCCCTTCGTGCGACCGGGGTGGCGATGAAGTTCAATCCCCTCGGCGACAATCTCTTCGGCAAGCGGGTGGTCATGGTCGATGACTCGATCGTTCGCGGCACGACTTCGGGACCACTCGTGAGCATGCTCCGCAAGGCGGGTGCCGTCGAGGTTCATGTCAGGGTCGCGTGCCCGGCCATCACCGACCCCTGTTACATGGGTGTCGACATGGCGGCGCGCGAAGAACTCATCGCCGCTCAGAGCTCGGTCGACGAGATCTGCAAACACATAGGCGCCGACTCCCTCGCGTTCTTGTCCATCGATGCCCTCATGCGAGGCCTCGACTCAGAAGACGGGTACTGCAACGCGTGTTTCACCGGCGAATACCCGTTTGCCAAGGACCGTTTCATCCAGCTCCAAGAGAAACCCAAGGAACAGTTCTCTCACATCTGGGGGGATTGACGATGGTTGGAGCAAAGCGGGTATTGATTGTCGGGGGTGGCGGTCGCGAACATGCAATCGCGTGGTGCATGGCGCAGTCGCCCCAGGTCTCGGAGGTGCTGGTCGCGCCAGGCAACGCCGGAACAGCCCATGAGCAGAGGTGCCGCAACGTCTCCATCGGCGCCACCGATCTGGAAGCACAGATCGACCTGGCGGTTTCGGAGGCAGTCGACCTGGTAGTAGTTGGACCCGAGGACCCGCTGGTAGCCGGACTGGTCGACGGGCTCGAAGAAGCAGGAGTCCCGGCCTTCGGGCCGACGGCGGCCGCTGCCCAGCTCGAGGGTTCGAAGGCACACTGCAAGGAGTTCCTGGTCCGAAACGGCATCCCTACCGCGGCCGCCGCCCGATTCGACAACATCGACGCCGCACTCGTTTACCTTGGGACACTCGATTCGCCACCCGTCGTGAAAGCAAGCGGCCTCGCGGCGGGTAAGGGCGTCATCGTCGCCGACACGTTCGACGAGGCTTCAGCGGCGGTCGAGGAAATGTTGGTCGGTGGCCGGTTCGGAACCGCCGGGCAAGAGATCTTGTTGGAGGAACGTCTGGTCGGCCCTGAAGTCTCGATCCTGGCGTTCTGCGACGGGACGACGTTCGAGGTGATGCCCACCGCTCAGGATCACAAGCGACTGCTCGAGGGCGACACAGGGCCCAACACTGGCGGAATGGGCGCCTTCCATCCATCACCGACCGCAGACAGTGCAGTGGTCTCTCGGATTTCAGCAGAGGTGCTTGTGCCGACCCTCGCCGCGCTGGCTGCCGAGGGCCGGCCCTACCGGGGTGTGCTCTACGCGGGAATGATGCTCACCGCCTCCGGCCCCAAGGTCATCGAGTTCAACTGCCGGTTCGGCGATCCCGAAACTCAGGTCGTTCTACCCCTACTCCAGAGCGACCTCTTCGACGTCATGACCGCCTGTTCATCTGGACAGCTGAGCGGACAAAACATCCACTGGGACGCGAACGCGGCCACGACCATCGTGATGGCCAGCAAGGGTTACCCCACATCCAAATCCGACCCGACACCGATACGTGGAATCGACGACGCCGAGGCGTCCGGTTGCAAGGTGTTCCATGCCGGTACGGCGGAGGTAGCGGGCTCGGTCGTGACGGCGGGCGGGCGCGTCCTGGCCGTCACAGCAGTCGCGCAGGACCGCGACGTCGCAACCGATCTTGCCTACGAAGGTGTCAGGTCTATCCACTTCGAAGGTGCCCAGGTCCGCGCCGACATCGGGCGAGCGCTGGCACCGGCCCGCCTATGACCACCTATCGCGACGCCGGGGTCGACATCGATGCCGGCAACCGCGCGGTTGCGTTGATGAAAGACGCCGTCCGGTCTACCGAGACTCCGGAGGTGTTGTCGGAGATCGGCGCCTTCGGTGGCCTGTTCGCGGCCGATTCCCTCGGGCCAGGCAAGGTCCTCGTGGCTTCCACAGATGGTGTCGGCACCAAGGTCGAGTTGGCGGCTCGATATGGCCGGTGGCGTGGAGTCGGCGCCGATCTGGTCAACCACTGCATCAACGACATCCTCGTTCAGAACGCCCGACCGCTGTTCTTTCTCGACTACATCGCCACCGCGTCTCTGGTGCCCGAGACAACCGCTGAGATCGTGACGGGTATGGCGGAGGCCTGCGCCGCAGCCGGATGCGCCATCCTTGGAGGCGAGACCGCGGAGATGCCGGGTGTGTATGTCCCGGGCGCGGTCGACATCGCCGGCACCATTGTCGGCGCCGCCGACCGCAGCGAACTCTGGCCCAAACTCGACGAGATCCGACCAGGCGACCTACTGATCTCCTTGCCGAGCGTCAGCCCCCACACGAACGGTTATTCGCTCATCCGCCATCTCTTGGCCTCACACGACGCGAGCGACAACATGATCGAGTTCTTGTTGACCTCACACAAGTCCTACGTCGACGAGGTCCAACAGCTCGTCGCCGCCGATGTCGGGGTGAAGGCTCTCGCCCACATAACCGGAGGCGGGCTGTTCGAGAACGTTCCGCGGGTCCTGCCCGAGG
>JBPCTU010000028.1:0-11332 GCA_051011515.1 Acidimicrobiales bacterium | reverse complement strand
CCCTTCGACCGGATCATGCACGCCCCCTCGCTGATGCGGCGGAGGGCCTCGCCGAGGTTGGTAGCCCCGCACACGAAGGGGACGGTGAACGCGAACTTGTCGATGTGGTGGGCCTCGTCGGCCGGGGTCAACACCTCGGACTCGTCCACATAGTCGACCCCGAGAGCTTGAAGGATCTGGGCCTCGACGAAGTGACCGATCCGAGCCTTGGCCATGACGGGAATGGTTACGGCGTCCTGAATACCCTCGATCATCTCGGGATCGCTCATACGAGCAATGCCCCCGTCGGAGCGGATGTCGGCGGGGACCCGCTCGAGCGCCATCACGGCTACCGCTCCTGCATCTTCGGCGATCTTGGCTTGCTCCGGAACCACGACGTCCATGATCACGCCACCCTTGAGCATCTCTGCGAGTCCTCGTTTGACTCGCACCGAGCCGGTGACGCGGTTGTTCTCAGAAGCCTGATCTGCCATACGTGCAGCGTATCGGCAAGGACTCCGGGCCCGGAAACGGATTAAGCCTCAGAGCTCGTAGAGCACGGCGATACGTTCATCGACCGAGAACGCTGATTCGACGAGAGGCTCGGGTGGTGTCACCAACCACAGGTGACGATATGCACGCCGATTCGCCACGACGACCCGCCCATCGGCCCGAACCGACTCGAGAGCTGCGGCTAACGCAGGTGGGTATCTCGTTATGTTCGTCGCTGCCAGGTCGGCGGCAACGGCCCGATCCGGGTCGACGAGGCGAGCAGCCAACTTCGCCCCCAGGCTCGGCGAAACTCGCGCAATCGGAGCCACGACCGTCGCAACCGTCACGTTCACTGCTCCGTCGCCCCGACGTATGCGCATGAGCTCGTGCGTCAGAACCGCCTCGAGCTGAATACGGTCGAGACGGTCGAGCAGGCCGGAGGTAACGATCAGCGTGCCGTGTTTGGGCGCCCTGCCACCGACTCCTGCATTGGGCGCACCATCGTCGACGATGTAGAGATCGGGGAAGCGGAACCCGTGCGCGACAGTGAGGCCTTCGACAAGATTGAAGAGCCTTGGCGCCTCGTCGTCGCCCAAAGGGCGCGCACCGAGGGCCCGTAGTGTCAGGGCGTCCGAGCGCAGATACAACAGCCCGACCGCCGCGCCTGCAACCACCAACGCGGCTGGGATCGCCCAAAGCGGACCTATGACCAGGAGCCAGATGGGATAAAGGACAACCGCCAGGACCACGGCGAGGAGCACATAGGTCTCGGTCGTGCGTTTGAGCGCCGCAGCTCGATTCATGCCAACACCATCAGAATTCGACCTGGACCGGGCCTCTGGCTTCACCCTCGACCTCGAAGTATTCGCGCTCGGTGAACGAGAACATGCCGGCGATGATGTTCGAAGGGAAACTCTGGATCTTGGTGTTGTAGCCCAGGACACTGTCGTTGTAGTGCTGGCGGGCGAACGCGATGCGACTCTCGGTAGAGGTCAGCTCTTCCTGGAGTTCTGAGAAGTTCTGATTGGCTTTGAGGTCGGGGTAGGCCTCGGACAACGCGAAAAGTTGCCGGAGCGCTCCGGTCAACATGTTCTCCGACTCGGCGGCCTGTGCCGGCCCGTCTGCCGACATCGCAGAGTTGCGCGCCTCCACGACCGCCTCGAGGGTCTCGCTCTCGTGGGAGGCGTAACCCTTGACTGTCTCCACCAGGTTGGGGATCAGGTCATAACGCCGACGGAGCTGAACGTCGATCTGGGCCCAGGCGTTGTCGACCCGGTTCCTCAGCCGAACCAGCCCGTTGTACTGGACCACCAGGTAAATGAGAACGAGGACGACGACCACGATTACGACGATGGCGACGATCACGAACGAGCCTCCTTCGGACCCAAGGTGGGACTTCGACTCAGTCTAAGCCGGCGTTGTCCGAGGCCCTCCGAAAGAAGCCCCGGTTGCGGCTCGCGAACGTGGCTGCCGGAGCCGAACCGATGGCCTTCTCGTAGAGGTTGAGGTACCGCGCGGCCAGGCGATCCATCGAGAACTCTTCGGCTCTTTCACACCCGGAGTCGACCCGTCGTTCGACTTCCGCACCACCCGCGAGCGTGGACTCGAGCGCTGCCCCTAGTGCCGCACAATCACCTGCCGGCACCAGCACGGCGTCCTGGCCCCCCCTGGCGAGGCCGGCATAACCGGCTATATCCGATGCCACAACCGGCGTTCTTGCGGCCATCGCCTCGAGCAGGACAATGCCGAATGACTCCCCGCTCAGAGACGGTGCGCAAAAGGCAGTCGCCTTCCTCATGTAGGAGATCTTCTCTTGATCATCGATTCGCCCCAACCAGACGATGCGAGGATCCCCGGCTACCTGAGACTTGAGCTCGTCGGTTTCGGGCCCGTCCGAGGCGATCCACAACGTCACGTCGGCCGACAGGTACGACATCGCATCGAGGAGTACCCGCAAACCTTTACGCGGTTCGTGGCGCCCCACGAAGAAGATCGTCGGGTTGTCGGCAGGTTCGTTGTCACCGCGTGAGAAACGCTCTGTGTCGACCCCGTTGAAGAGTATTTCGTACTCGCCTCCGAGCTGTGCGCGCGCCACCTGAGCGGCTTCCTCGCTCACAGCCACACAAACCTCGAGGCGGCGTTGCAGGTACCTCACGCCTCGGCCCAGATATCGGTACGAGCGACTGGAGCCAGCGCGATGAAAGGTCGCGACGATCGGGGCCTGCTTGAGCATGGTCGCAGTCATTGTCGGCCCTGGCGCCATCGGCTCGTGGATGTGCAGGACATCGAACTCTTCGTCTCTCAATGCTCTGATGATGCGGAGTTGTGCAGCTGGGTCCGGCGCTATCGGCGCCACGGACCCGTTTGCAGCAGTCGGGAGACTGTTGCCCAGCGGAGTAACGCCGGCATCCGGCGGCGGACCGTCACACGGCCCCAGCACCCGCGTATCGACGCCCTGAGCCCTCAGGGCGCGTGCCAATCCCAGGATCTGGTTCTGGACACCCCCGGGAATCGTGAGGCTGTAAGGGCAGATCATGCCGACGCGCATCGAGTCAGGCTTTCGTACCTTTGGATGTCCTGAACTCCTCGAGCGCGACTTCATCACTGGGCCAGTTCGGCCCCATGAGGTGCCACTGCTCTGGTCGTCGTCGGATGAGCCGCTCGAGTTCGACGGCGAGATCCTGGGTGACGCGCTGGATGTCGTCGCGCAGCCGACCATCTCGGGACGTGTCGACTGGAGGACGGCAGATCGCATGGTGACGATCGGGTTGTTGATACACGCCGACGGGGATCACAGCCGCGCCGGTTCGCAGCGCCACTGTCGCCGGACCGGCCGGGAGCGTTGTCTTCTCGCCGAAGAACTCGACCTCGACACCACCTCCGGCGATATCACGGTCGCAGAGCAAACACACCACATGGTTTTCCTTCAGCGCACGAATGACGGTACTCGCGACGTTGGGACCCAGCGCAACAATGTGCATGCCGAACGACTCGCGATACTCCACCATCCATTCGAAGAGTTCAGGCGGATCGATGGCCTCCACTACCGCCGTCACTTCATAACCCGGCCGACAGGTCAGCCACCTACCGGCCCACTCCCAACCGCCCAGGTGAGGGAGCGCCAGGATCGGGCCCACGCCACGGGAGAACGCATCCTCGATGTGTTCGAAACCCTCGACCGTGAAGCCGATGTCGACCTCGGCCGGTGTAGCTGCTTGCAGCTTGGCCGAGTCCACCCAGTAGCGGGCGTACGCGTCGATGGTGCGGCCAATGAGCCGGTTCAACTCGGAACTGTCCAGATCGTCGCCCACGACCCGACGGAGGTGTCGGGTAAGCATGAACCGGCGTTCGGCCGAAATGCGTGCAGCAACCTTGCTGGCTGCGCGGCGGGTCGGGTTCGCGACAGCGGCCGGCGCCTTCTGTGCCACGGCGGAGCCGGCCTTGTAACCCAGCGACACCAGATTCGATCGCACCGTGGCGAATCAGACTCAGCGAGGGCGCCGACGAGACAACTGACGTCGCCCTCGAGCCTCGGCCCGAACCCGGCGACGCCGTCTCTGTGTCCGACGCGCCTGCAGTTGCGGACTCACGTTCGTTGCCTGACGCCATACCTTGACGAAACGTTGGACTGCAGTGACCAGAGTGAGCACCAGCATTACCCACAACACCGGAATCAGGATCTGGCTGAACAGCAACCCGAACGCAAGAACGATGAAACGTTCGGCGCGTTCCATGATGCCGCCCTTGGCGTCGAACCCGAGAGATTCGGCCTTCGCCCGCTGGTAGCTGATGAGCATCGCAGCCGCCATGACTGCCACAGGCAACATGGCGATACGCCCGGGCTCGTTCGACATCAGATACCAGGCGATACCACCGAACAACAGCGCGTCGGTGATGCGATCCGAGACTGAATCGAAGAATGCGCCTCGCACCGACGACGTGCCCGAGGCCTTGGCCACCGCTCCATCGAGGGCATCCGGAATTCCGGTGAGCACGAGGAAAACGAAACCGAGCGTGAGGTAGCCGTTACCGATGACGACGGAGCCGATCGCGGCGATCACTATCCCGGCCACGGTTAGGGCATCTGCGGTGACGCCGGCGCGCCGGAGGCTGGCGCCCATTGGGTCGAGGCCCTTGTTGACGGCTTCGCGCCAGTTGCCATCGAACATTTGGTCCTCTCCGAGCACGCGGGCGCTCTGGGACGGAGGCTGAAGCCACAAGGTTAGCAGCGTTGACCTTGGCCTCCGTGCCCGGTCAACGTGCCAGCACAGCTCCCATTTCGTCGCCCGACTCGTTGAGGCCGACCCGAGGGGACTTCTGGGTCAACATGGTGGCGGCGCCACGTCTGACCCCGCTGCTGTCGCCCGGAACAACCAGAATTGCGCCAGCGTCGGGTTTTGCGTCCACGTTCTTGCCCGGGATGCCTGCCACGAGGTCCCACCGACCGTCGCCATCAAGGTCACCGGCTGAAAGAGCTTGGGCGAGGCGATCGCCTTGTGCCCCCCGCCCGACGATGAAGTCGAATACCAGATTGACCAGCTGATCGGTGTCTGTTCGCAACCCTCCGGCCGAACCATTCATCACGTGAGCCTGCCCAGCGGACTCGAAGGCCCCGACGTTCTCGCCGGGCGTACCCACGGAGAGTTCATCGAACCCGTCCCCGGAAAGATCGGCGAGGACCACCGACGCACCGAACCCGTCGCCGGACTCGGCCTGGTCCCTGACTCCAGAGGTGTTCTGGTGCACTGCGCTCGAATTGCCCGCGACTACGCCTGCTGTTGCGCCGGTGAACAGGTGGACCCGACCCGCTCCAACGAGCCCGCCAACCCGGTCGCCTGGTACACCGACCGCGAGATCGTCGAAGAGGTCTCCGTTCAGGTCGCCCGCGCTCAGCGACTCAGCAAACGAGTCACCCGGCTGACCGGCGCCGCTCACCGCGTCGAGGTCCTGGTGGAGCCGCACGGCATTGCTGGTGGCAACACCGCTGGCACTACCCGACAGGACAACTGCTGCGCCAGCGTCGACGACTCCACCGAGGTCCTCCTTCGGCACGCCGATCGCGAGGTCGTCAAAGCCGTCATTGTCGAAGTCGCCGGCAGCGAGTTCGTCGCCGAACCGATCTCCTGATTCGCTCGATCCACCGATTCCACCAGTGCCTTCGGCCAACAACTGAGAGCCACCGCCTCGCAGGCCCACGAGGCGTCCGTAGAGGACAACTACCGCGCCGACGTTGGGGACGCCGGCCCTGTCTTCGTGGGCTACTGCGACAGCGAGGTCGTCGAAACCGTCTCCGTCGAAGTCACCAACGGCCAACGCCGAGCCGAATCGGTCGCCGCGCTCGGCCTTACCCTTGACTCCGATCGATGACTGCTTGAGAGAGACCGCTCCACTGGTTCCGAGACCTGAAGGAGTCCCAGGGATGATTCTGACCGCGCCGCTGCGAGGTTTGGCTCTTGTCCCTTCGCCCGGGGACCCGATGGCCAGGTCATCGAACCCATCGCCGTTGAAGTCGCCACAGGCCACGGCCGCACCAAACCGATCACCGCGTTCGCTGATCCCCGGCAGCCCGGGCCACTCTTGACTCACCGATGCGACCCGCGTTGGTTTGCCGTCTGCTCGCCCGAAATGCACGAGCGCTCGTCCCGCCTCACGAGCATTCGACAGACCCTCGCGAGGAGTCCCGCTGACCAAATCGCCGAATCCGTCACCGTTGATATCGCAACCGACACCCGAGAACCCCGCCGGCGCCACCGAAAGCTTCAGTTGACCCCCCTCACCCGAAGTTGCCGCTACCTGTATGTAGTAAGTGGTCGCAGGGCTCAACGTGCGTGTCAGTTCGCTGTCGGGATTGTTCACTGTCAAGTTGTCGTTGCAGCCCGCTCGTCTCAGCCCTCCCGCTGTCTGCCGCCACAGCCCCAGTGCTGTGTCGTAGTCGGATCCCCGAGTCGAAATTGTGACTGATCTCTCGGCCGGCACTGTGATCGAGTACCAGACCGAGTTCGATGCTGTGGCACACCGGAGTCCCGGCTCGTCGATCTCCACCCCGGCGAAGCGCGTGTCGTCCACGAAGCCGGAGGGAATCTGGCTGACCGACTCAGCTCTGCCGAAGAAGTCGTTCGGGGGTAACTGGGACAACGAGCCGACTGCGGCCCTGGTATTGGGCAGCCGGCCGATGGACCCGCCGCGCGTGCCCGCAAAGGACTGCGGAGATCCAGTGGCTTGGAAAAGCGCGCGGATCTGGCCACCCGTCAGTTGGATACCCCGCCGCTGTTCGGCAATCGACGACAACAGCGCCGCTGCGCCCGAGACGACCGGGGTGGCGGCACTGGTGAAGCCCCACCACTGATATCCGCCACCCTGTCGAAGTGTTCGAACACACGATCCCCAACCCTGGAGGTCGACTCTTGATCCGTAGTTGCTGGTCGATACTCGGCTCCTCGCCGGCCCATCCTCCATGGTGCACCCACCCGTGGCCGGAGCGTTGCCCGCTCCAACCACGATCGTGTCGGGGGCATCGCTGCCCAAACGCGACGTGTACGCATCGAGGTTCGCGCCCCCATTGCCGGCTGACACGATCGTCACCATGCCGCGGCCGGCGGCAACTCTCAGCGCGTCGCGAGCCGACGACGAATACACCAGTGGCAATACGATTCCGTTTGCGCACCCAGAAACTGCGCACACACCTTGTGAGACGGTGACTATGTCTCCGGCCCCGGCGACAGTTCCCGCCAAATCGATCGCGTTGGCTATGTCGCTCCCGCTGCGGCCGCTGTTGATTGTGTTGATCGAGCTGCCGTGTGCAATCCCGCGCAGGCCCTGGCCGTCGTCATCGGCCGTGAGGATGCCCAACACCTGCAAACCGTGGCGGCTGTCCCAGGGGGGCTGGTGTGGGATCAAGACGCCTGACGCTGAAGCGCCATCGAGGTCGGGGTGATCGGTATCGAACCCGCTGTCGATGGCGACGATGCGAACGTTGCTGCCGGTACCGCCGCTCCTCCGCCATGCCCATCGCGCGTTGACACCCTTTGGCGAGGTGTTCAAGTACCCCTGTAAGTCTTCTTCAGCGCTCTGCGTCGTGGCCAGGTCCGGCTCCGGTTGAACCATCTCGACGTGTGGAAGCTCTCGAAGCTGCGACGCCAACGCTGCTCCGGCGGCGGGTCCGGAGGACGAAACGAGGAACCACTTGCTGAGATCGGGCTGGGGCTGCCCGCTCATGCTCTCGGCTTCGGCACGGTCCTGTCTGAGGAGTTCGGGGCTCCGCCTGAACAACGGTTGAACATCAACTGCGGCGCTTGACAACAACTCGTCCAGGGCAGAACTCGCCTCGCCGTCCTCGATTCCGCGGCCATCCCAGCCAACAGCGGAGTCGTCGGCGAACTTGACCTGGAGGCGAGCCAGGTCGCCGCCGATCGCCACCGAACGGCTCGACGGCGCCTCAGCCTCACTGGCAACTTGGGCACCCTCCCGGGGGACAACCCGGGTCCAGGATGAGACACCACCAGACGGTGCCGGAACCGGCTCGACCGATGACTGGCCCTCCTGCGCGTCGGCGGGAGCTTGCGGCATTGCGACCGCGACCAAAGCGGCGATCGCCACAAGGGGGAAGAGCGTTCGCCGGAACCAATCGACCGTGCGTCGCGATGGAGACCAAAACGCTTGGAGCGCCACAGGAAGAGAGTACGACAGCCGGGCGAAAAGACTCGTCAGGCGCCGGCGTCTCTCAACCGCTCATCGAGGCCCAGGACTAGGCTCGGCGAGAGATAGCGATCCTCGTCAACTTGTCGGGACGAGCGGCAGCTTTGGGAGCGGGAATGAGTCCTACAGAAGAGATCGTTCACGACGCGGAGCACTACATACTCAGAGAACAACACGGTGAGCGCTGGGCTACCGAAGACGGGGAGCTCGACGCGCGGCTCACCGAGTTACGAGACAAACACGGCAGGCCGCCGAACATCGTCCACATCATGTGGGACGACATGGCCTTCGGAGATGCCGGCATTCCTGTGATCAACGCTTTGCGGGGGTTCGAGACGCCGAACTGCAATCGCATGGCGGCCGAGGGAATGATGTTCGGAAGGCTCTACACCGAGCCCTCATGCACCCCGAGCCGCGCTGCTGTGTTGACCGGACGCCATGCCGTCAGGAGTGGCATGCATACCGTCGCGTTCCCGATCGAGAACAACGGCCTATCCGCCGACGAAGTGTCGATGGCCGACGTCCTTTCGGCGGCCGGCTACGCAACAGCCTTCTACGGAAAGTGGCACCTGGGCGATGTCGAGGAGAGTTACCCCCACAATCAAGGCTTCGACGAAACGCTCTTCGTCCCCTACAACCAAGTACTCATGATGTACAACGAAGCCGGTGAGGCTGGCAACGCCGTCACCGGTGCTCGGCCTGAGACGATGCCAGCGGACCGCTATCAGCTCGACGACAAGTTCATCCAGGATGGCTGGGTGATGGCGATCGAGGGCCGAAAAGGCGAGTTGGGGCAGGAGTTCGGCGACCGCGAACTCCAGGACTGGGATCCCCTCGAAGACGAGTGCAAACGGCGGACCATGGACTTCATCCGCCGCAACGCCGAGGAAAACAAGCCGTTCTACGCCGCGTACTGGCCAAGTGAGGCGACTCTCGGCGTCGTGCCAATGGCTGACCGCAAGACCGCTGCTCGTTCGATTCTCTCGGAACGATTTCAGCAGGGCACTGATGCGTTTCTCGGCGAGCTGCTCGACGAGCTCAACGAACTCGGCATCGCCGAGAACACGTTGGTGATCGCACACGCTGACAACGGCCCGATGGTGCACGACCCGCCACCCGGGATGGGCCAGACCGAAATCATGTTCAGAGGGGGCAAGGGCGATTATTGGGAAGGCGGAGTGCGGGTTCCGGCCTTTGCCTGGTGGCCCGGAACGATCGCTCCCGGCCAGGTGGCCGGCGACATCATTCACGAGACCGACCTGTTCACGACCTTCGCCCGCATCGCCGGAGCGACCGACGAGATTCCTCGCGACCGCATCATCGACGGCATCGACCAAACCTCGTTGCTCTTCAACGGTGACTCATACAGCAGGCGGGACTACAACTTCATCTATACGGGGCCCGTCCTGGCAGCCACGGTGAAGGGGCGCTGGAAACGCATCTGGGTTGGAGACCACGTCGGTCTAGTCGGCGCAGCCTTCTACGACCTGTACACGGACCCCAGGGAGATGTTCCCGAAGCTCGTGCCACTGCTCCACACGAGTTCGGCGTTCAACAGAATGCGGAAGCGCCACGAGATCTGGAAGCAGCGTTACCCCGACCGTGATTCCGCACGGGGGGCTCCGTTTACCGGTATAGAGAATCCTCGTCCCGAGACCGTAGCGCTGTCGGAGCCCCCGGTGGACCTCTCAGATCTCCCGTTCAACCCTCTCGAATACATCGATCATGACCTGCCCTGGGACGGCCTCGACTCCGACGGCTGAGACCTTCGAACACCAGCTCGAGACCGGATCCCGACATCCTCCAGCTAGGAGCCACCTCACGGACAGGTTGGGCTCAGACGAGGTCGGACCAGTCCTCGGGGTTGTCTTCGACGAAGTACTCGAGGACGTCGCCCGACACACCATCGACCAGCACGAGTGCACGCTGTTCGGGTTGAGGCGCCTCATCGGAGTACAACAGGATCCTCCACACCGGCCGGCTCCGCCACCCACGCCAGTTCATCTGGGCGGCGGCATGACCCAGCGGGAAGCCGACCTGTGCACCAGCAATGGCGAGCGCATCGGTTTCCTCGACCCTGGTGTCAACGGCGAAGACGAACGAGTAGATCGCGAACACGATCAAGCCAATGCCAGCGACCACGAAGCCGACGTTGACCAACGATGAGTCGACCGTCGCGCCCAACCACACACAGATCGCGCCGATGGCGAAGTACAAGACCGAGGCGATTCGCCGTTTGCTGTTGTTCGGAAACTCATACGGCCCGACGAGCCCTGTGATGTCGAGGTCAGCAGGGAGCTCGTCGCCTTCGAGTGGCTCCACGTCGTCATCTGGTCCTGCTGAGGCGTCGGCGACATCACGAGCGTCAGCCTGCGACTCTTCTGGACGGCTGTCACTGTCGTCGAGTGACGCCTCTGGCTCTTCGACCATGGTCTGACGTTATCGGCGCACCGGTAGCGGCCCTTACCCCGGCCAGTGAGAACGCACCTTTTCCCAAGTCATGTCGAGCGGCTCGGGGATCATCCGAGTCTGGGCGATCGAGGTCAAGAACGTCGTGTCTGACGCCCATCGTGGAAGACAGTGGACGTGGAGATGATTCGGGATGCTCGCGCCTCCCGCAGTGCCGATGTTGGTGCCTACGTTCATGCCGTCGGGTTCGTACGCGGCTCGGAGCGCAGTAACCGCCGAACGAACCATGCTCCAGAGTTCTGAATACTCGTCCTCGGTGAGCGCAAGCAGGTCGGGAACCGCCCGTAGCGGCAAGACCATCAAGTGCCCTGTGCCGTAGGGGTAGACGTTGAGGATGGCGCCACAACGTTCACCTCTTGCCAGCACGTAGGTTTCGTCGTCGGGTAACCCCGACCCAAATATGCGTTCGAAGATCGTGCCGTCTCCGGGCGGCACCCGCTTCTCGGTCTGGGACCCGACCACGTAGCTGCTGCGCCAACCGGCCCAGATCCGCTGCAACTCCTCGCTCACGCCTGAGCCTCCACCTCGGCGTGCAAACGGTCGACGAATGCCTCGAGGCTCACATCTCGCTCGACCTCGCCGCCACGGGGGTTGACGCCAACGGTCTTGTTGGCGACGTCGTCGCCGCCGACGACGAGCACATAGGGATGTTTCTGGGTCTTTGCATCCCTGATTCGTTTACCGAGCGGGTTGTCCG
>JBPCTU010000027.1:0-2958 GCA_051011515.1 Acidimicrobiales bacterium | reverse complement strand
CTTCTCGTATATACGCAGCCGACGCTCAGCGTTGTTGCGAGCGAAGTCCTCCTCGCCCCAAGTGGCAGCAGGCAGCACGATGTCGGCAAACGGAGTCGAGTCGTTCTCATAGATCTCCTGGTGGACGATGACCGTTCCACCGGCGTCCATTCGAGCCTTGAGGAGCTCGAGAGCTCGAACCGGGTCCGTTGAGTCGACCGCTGGGCCCATACCGACGAGCTCCGCGACCTTTCTCGTAAGCGCAGCGGTGCCGCCCATGGCCCCAAGCCAGTTCGTGCCGACAATCCAGCGGAACCGCGTCTTACCCTCGAAGAGCCACCGTTCGGTGTCCATCTCGATCTTGTTGCCCTGGTACTCGTGAGGCGACTTGTCGAGCGGGTAGCCGGCACCCTTCTGTCCACCTCTTTGATGTCCGCCCATACGAGTAGTCGCGCGCCCTTCTCGCCCGGTGCTGCCGATCAGCACGCCCAGGCTTCCGACCGCCGCCGTGTTCTCGTAGTTGTGCGACCAGTACAGGCCCTTCTCGAAGAGCAACATGGTCTTCACACGTTCGGCGCCACCACCGGTGATCATGGCGGCGGCTTGCCTGATCTTTTCAGCAGGCACGCCGGTGATCGCTGCGGCGTTGTCGACATCAAAGTCGCCATGGCCGGCCAGGTACTCGGCGTACTCGTCGAAGGTCATTCCGAACTCGAGTCGCCGCCAGCTCTCCTCGGCCGCGAGTTCTTCTCGAGACGCCGTGTAGGACTCGATGAACTCGCGGTCCTCCCACCCCTGATTGATCACCTCGAGGGCAATCGCGTTGAGGAGGCAGGTGTCTGTACCTGGACGCAGCTGCAGGTGCAACCCTCCATGGGACTCGGCGTACGCCGCGGTGAATGTGCGGCGCGGATCGACGTAGATGATGGGAGCACCACCCGGCACCTGCCATGTGGTGAACCGAACGGTCTTGGTCTCATAAGGATCGGATCCGACGATCATCAAGACGTCGGCAGCCTTGTCATCTTGGAAGGCCGACCCGAACGCGTCGATGCCGCAGTCACTCAATCCTGGAACATCGTCGCCGTCGGCGGGCGCGTGATGCGGAGAGTAGTTGGGTGTGCCAATGGCGCCGAGTGCCAACTTCGAACCTGCGTAGACGTTCTCGTAGTACTGGTACGAGTAGATCTTCATCCCCCAAGCCAATTCATCCCAGGTCTCGAGGACGTATTCGGAGAGATCGGCAACCAGATCCAACGCCGCCTCCCAAGAGATCGGGACAAGCGTGCCGTCAACGCGCAACATCGGCTGCTTAAGGCGATCAGCGGTCGGGCCGTTGGCCGTATAGACCTTCTGGGCCAGTTGGCCACCCCGCACCGAGTGGGTGCCGCCGACATTCACGACCTCACTGTCGCCGTCGGGCACGATGGCCAAGTTCTTGGGCAATCCATCGACCTGCACGACGTTGTGCATGTTCTCGGAGATCCATCTGCCCGACAAGACCGGAGTCGGGAAGTTCTCGCCCTCGACGTTGTCCTCGGCTGCGGAGCCACCCTGTTGATCGACGGGCCAGGTGTACACCTTGTAGCCGCAGGCGACGGGGCAGTACTCGCAACAGGTTGTGTGTACCTCGGCGTCCGGGGGCGGAAGCGGGATCGATGCGGGGTTAGCGGGAGTATCAGTCATGGGTGCCTCGCTGCTCACGTCGCGGCCTGGGCAGTAACGCCGCCCAAGGTGTTGTGGTGTCCGTACACAAGCCGATACACGCCAGTCGCGAAGACGTCATCGCCATCAACCTCCAGGAGCACCCGCGGCAAGTTCTGAGTCGCCTGCCCGAGCGTCACCTGACCGTCTCGACCAAGGTCGAACGACGTGAAGTGGCAAGGGCATGGACCCAACACCGAGTGGTCTGGCTGGAACTCAGTTATCGGGCACCCCATGTGGGTGCAACTGTTCGAGTAGGCCACGACGTCTCCGTCGGTGCCGACCCCGCCGATGGCAGCCGAGCCAAGAGCCACCAAGACGTTGGTCTGCCCCTCGAGCGGGTACTCGAAGAAGACGGGCTCGCCGACCCGTAGTTCGGACAGGGAAGCGACCTGAGTACGTGGAAACTCGGCAAGCAGCGCCCCGGTGGCCCCCGAAGAGTCAGCATCGTCCTCCGATAGGACAAATCCCACTGGAACAACCACACCGGCAGCCAGCACAGCGCCGAGAGCGCCTCCAGTGGCCAGCAATTCCCTTCGAGTGAACGTCATGAATCCTCCGTTTGGACCGGAGAGGAGCGTACGAATCGGCCCAGACCCCTGAAAGGGCCTTTGGTCACTACTGGTGGACGATTCGAACCGCGATGTTGGAGCGCGTCCCAAATTCTCGAAGGGTGACCAATGACCGAAAAAGAATCCGACTCAGGCGTTGTCGGATCATCGTCCCAAGGTGTGTTCCTGGTAGCCGTCGGCGCCACGGTGTCCTTCATGTTTGTGCTGTTTGTTGGCCTGGCCATAACCGCCGCGGGCCTGACAGAACCAGACGCCGGTGCCGGCACTGCATCCGCGGGCACGGTTGACGGCGCCGAGATCTATTCACAGAACTGCGCCAGGTGTCACGGCGACAGTGGTGAGGGCGGCATTGGAGTTTCCTTGATAGACGTGGCGGACAGATATCCGAATGTGGAGCACCAGGTCTTGGTCGTCGAGCGGGGGCGCGCAGCGATGCCCGGGTTCCAGGCGACGCTGACCGACGAGCAGATTCGTGCGGTCGTAGAGTACGAACGCGAGGCCTTCGGCGGCTGAGCGCAGCGACTGAACAGCACCTACCGTGAGCTCGTCCTTTACCGAGCACCGTTACCGAGCAATTGTCCCCGATCCGCGCAATGCTCATGGGCCTAGCGCCGCGGATGGGCCTAGCGCCCAATGCTGATGGGCCTAGCGGTAGACGACGTCGAGCCCCAGAGACTCGAGCCCACGCAGGAGCGGGCTAGGC
>JBPCTU010000026.1:0-4838 GCA_051011515.1 Acidimicrobiales bacterium | reverse complement strand
CCTTCAGGGTCGTTTGTCACCCACCCATCATGTCTTGTCTTGGCCTTGGATGGCTTGCTGGGCGGGTTTTCGTGGATTTTGTTCCCAACTTCGCTTATACGGCACGGTGATCGCCGGAAGCACAATGCCCCCAAGGTCAGGTTGCCGGCGGAGATAGAGCCCGACGACGAGTCGTTTGTGGCTACGCGATGTTGGGTCGTGAAAGGATGCCCGGGTGGTTTCGACGGAGTTTCAGCTGAGTGATCGGCTCGGCGCGATTTCTGGCACGGTCGCGATGTCAGGCGTACAGGCCCTGTTGCGAGTTACCGCTGACCAACACAGAGCCGATGCCGCCCGTGGCCTTCGAACCTCCGGCCTGATCGCCGGTTACCGAGGTTCGCCCCTCGGGGGCGTCGAAGACGTTTACGAACAGAATCGAACCCTCCTACAACGGAACCGGGTCGAGTTCATCAGCGGGGTCAACGAGGACCTGGCCGCGACCATGGTCTGGGGCAGTCAGCTCGCACATTTGCAGGACGACTTTCGACACGACGGCGTGTTCGGCCTCTGGTATGGCAAGGGGCCTGGCATAGATCGGTCCCTCGATGCGATGAGGCATGCCAACTTCTCCGGCGTTGATCCCAAAGGAGGGGTGCTCGCAGCAGTGGGGGACGATCCGGCGTGCAAGTCCTCGACGATTCCCTCGGCGTCCGAGGGTGTACTCGCTGACTTGGGAATGCCGGTCCTCTACCCGTCGTCGGTCCAAGACGTATTGGACCTTGGGCGGTGGGGATACGAGCTTTCCAGAGTCTGCGGTTCTTGGGTCGGCATGAAGATACACACTGAGGTCGCCGACCAATACAGCACCGTCGACGTCGGCTCTGAGCGAATCGGCCAGGTGGTCAGACCTGATCTCGACGGTTGGTCGCCGGTGCATGAATCGATGCTGATCGCGCCGGCCAATATGGCCGCCGAGGTAGACCTGTTCGGGATGCGCGTCGAAGCGGCGCGAAGATTCGTTGCAGCGAACTCGCTCGACCGCGTCGCCGGAGCCACTGAAGGGTCCTTCGGCATCGTGGCCGCGGGAAAGGCCCATGCCGATGTCATCAGTGCTCTGAGTGAGCTCGGGTTGGGGACCGAGCAGGCTCTGCGAGCCGCGGGTGTGCGGGTTCTGCGACCCGCCATGATCTGGCCGCTGGAACCTACGGGGCTACGACAGTTCGTCGAGGGCCTGGACGAAGTGTTCATCGTCGAGGAGAAGCGGCCCTTCATCGAGTCCCAGGTTCGCGAGTTGTTGTTCGACGTCACAGTACGCCCGAGGGTCACTGGAAAGAAGGCGCCCGATGGTTCGCCACTGGTGCCCTTGGGAGGGTCTTTGACCGGTGATGACATCGTGGGTGCCCTGCGTGCTCGCCTCGAGGCCAACCTTGGTGACCTGGTGTTGCGGCCTCGGCGGGAACGGATATCCGTGCACGCTGGAGGCGAGCTGCCCACAAGGTCACCGTTCTTTTGTTCGGGGTGTCCCCACAATCGCTCAACCGTGGTGCCCGAGGGGTCGGTGGCCGGCGGAGGCATCGGGTGCCACACGATGACCGCGTGGATGGATCGGTCCATGGACGGTTACACGCAGATGGGCGGTGAGGGGGCGCAGTGGGTAGGCATGTCACCGTTTGTGGAGAGCGTTCACCGCTTCCAGAACCTCGGAGACGGAACCTTGTTCCATTCGGGTTCGCTGGCCATCCGCCAGTCGGTGGCGGCCAGGGCCAATGTGACCTACAAGATTCTCTACAACGGCACCGTCGCGATGACGGGCGGGCAAGATGCCGCAGGCGCGATGGAGGTGCCTGAGCTGACCCGATACCTCGAGGCCGAAGGCGTGGTAGAGACGGTGGTGATCACCGAAGACTCAGATCGTTATCGAGGCAATTTTGCCTCTAACACGTCGGTCACGAGCCGCGACGAATTCGACGAGGCCCAGCTGCGGCTTCGTGAGGTTCCTGGGGTCACTGCGATTGTGTACGACCAGCGTTGTGCTGCCGAGCTGCGCCGCGATCGCAAACGTGGTGTAGTCGCAACGCCCACGAAGCGAATATTCATCAACGAGGCCGTTTGTGACGGATGCGGTGACTGCGGACGAGTTTCGAACTGTATGAGCGTGCATCCGGTATCGAGCCCGTTCGGACGAAAGACCCGTATCCATCAGGAGTCCTGCAACTATGACTACAGCTGCGTTGAGGGCAACTGCCCAGCGTTCATAGCGGTCGATGTCGATCCGGAGTCGAGTTCGTCGGTTGGGCGGACCGTTGAGGTGGGCGCCGGCGAGATGCCCTCCGATCCTGATACCCCCACCGAGGCGACCCTGCTGATCGTTGGCATCGGCGGTACCGGAGTGGTCACCGTCAGCCAGTTGCTGTCCACGGCGGCGTTGTTGGACGGCAGACAAGCGGCCAGCTTGGACCAAACAGGTCTGGCCCAGAAGGGTGGTCGGGTGATCTCCCACCTGAGGATCTCCGACGCCCTGAACGAATCCGCACCGCGGTTGGGTGACGGCGAAGCCGACGCCCTCCTCATCTTCGATCTCATTGGTGGATCGAACGCCGACGTGCTTTCCAAAGCCAGGCCCGGTCGAACCAGAGCGGTCGTCTCCAACGCCCGGTTGCCCACGGGTCCAATGGTGAAGGAGTTGGGTCACGAGTTTCCCGAGCTCGAAGACTTCCGGCAAGCCCTGGAGTCGGCGACGGGTGCCGACCTGATCACTTGGCTCGATGCCGAAGGAATTGCCCGGTCGGTCTTCGGGTCTCAGCCTGCGGCAAACCTGATGGTTGTGGGCATTGCGTACCAGCAGGGGCTGGTACCAGTTTCCGCCGCGGCAATTGAGTCAGCCATCGTCCACAACGGCGTCGCTGTAGAGATGAACACTGATGCGTTCCGGTTGGGTCGGAGAATGGCGACAGACCCGGTGTTATTGGCGGACCTGGAAAGCCGCGCAGCCTCTAGAGACTTCAGCCCTTCAGTCCCGGAAGGACGCGCCGCTCAGCTGCTCGGTGAGGTGTCGGGATCAGAACGCCTCCTCGAACTGATGCGTTGGCGAGTGCCTGAACTGATCGAGTATCAGGACTCTGACTACGCCAGGACCTACGTCGATGTGGTCAAGCGATGCCGGGCTGTTGAGAAAGACCTGGGGCTCGACTGTGCGTTGTCCGAGGTGGTTGCGTTTCAGCTGTTCAAACTCATGGCGTACAAGGACGAATACGAGGTGGCGCGGCTGCACTTGCGCGACGGTCTGAACGATGAGATCGGGGCCCAATTCGGCGAGAAGGTGTCTGTGTCTTTCATGCTGGCTCCGCCGACGCTCAAGCGGTTCGGCCGCGACTCGAAGACAGCGGTCCCCGCAGGTGCAGCGAAGGCCATGTTCAAGGCTTTGGTCAAGGCCAAGCGCCTTCGGGGCACGAGGTTCGATCCGTTTGGAGGGACCGAGGAGCGTCGTATCGAGAGGGAGCTCGCTGTGGGTTATCCCCAACTTGTCGATCGCGTACTCGATCAGCTGGGTCCAGCCAACGCCCATCAAGCCGTGCGGCTCTTGGAGTTGGCTGATCAGGTCCGGGGTTTCGACACGGTCAAGTTGGCGAACGTGGCCAACTACCGCGCCGAGGTGGCGGCGGCACTTGCCGCCTATGAGGCAGGGTCCGAGACCTGAGTAGTCAGGTCTGAGCGAGTGCTGGGCGGCGGTGCTGAGGCAGCGGGATCTTTGATGACTTCGCCACGGATTCAGGACCCACCAAGGACATGTTCGAACTGAACGATCCAGGGACGGTCTCTTCACATATGGAGTGTGTCGGTCTCGTGCTGGAGCGACGGATGTCCACGAGTAGGTTTCTGACCGCGATCTTGACCGTCCTCCCGAACACGGGGGGGTGGCGCCAAAGCCAGATGTGTTTGCCCCACCCACGACACGGGTAGGTGAGCTGTCCGATCAGGTCGTGGGGTATGGGTTCGGAAACTCCGTACCGGTACGGTCGCCTCCCGGTTGTGTGTCTGGGCATGAAGAAGGTGCCGAAGATCTGATCCCACCATGGGAGCACAGCGCTGTAGTTGTGTCCGACTGCGTCGTCTTCGCTCGAGTGATGCCAGTGGTGGAACTCCGGGTTGGCGACGACTCGATCGAGGAATCGCCACCGAACTCTCACATTGGCATGGAAGAAGAGCCCCAGGATGATCTGGAAGATGGCGAACACGCCGGCGAGCTCGGCAGCGAATCCGGCGCCGATCAAGAAGAAGAAGGCGGGTGCAATGACCACGCCGTCGAAGGGGTGAATTCGGAAACCACTCACCCAGTCCATGTGTTCCGGTGAGTGGTGCACAGCGTGGAATCGCCACATGAATGGCACTTCGTGTGCCCAGCGGTGGGTCCAGTAACCGACGAAGTCGAACAGTATGTAACCGACGACGGGCAGCGCTACCGAGGGTAGGAATCCGACCAGAGGCCTGATGGCGAGGCCAGGAAGTCAGAACAGGCTGAACCCGCCGATCAGCACCAGAGCGACGATGCCTACTGCATTGAGGAGCGGCCCGAGAAGAGCGAAGCCGATGTCGTTGGTGACCAGCGGTCGCCGGATTCGCTGACCCTTCTGGCGCGGGTACACCTTTTCGAAGGGGACTATGAGGACAAACAACACGATCAGCGCCGTGAAGATCGTGCGATCGATCCAGAAGGACACGGCGACCCCTCCCGCGATGACGATGATGCGAGCCAACCTCGTTATGCCACGGCCGGTCAGGGCTGCCGTGACTTCGGTGGGTGGGGGAGGGGGTGGCGGCAGGCTCGACTGAGACCGACCGAGAACCGGAGCCGGCGGATC
>JBPCTU010000025.1:0-4391 GCA_051011515.1 Acidimicrobiales bacterium | reverse complement strand
GGTCTGGGCCATCGAGCGTTCTGCCAGCGTGGAGTGTGCACCTGTGCCCACTTCCCACTGGCAGAGCCTCGCCATGTGCCGACCGAGCTGGTGCTGCAGCGGCGCCCGAGGAACCGGGCTCGTTGTCGGGGGGTATCGTCACGGAGTGTCCGAACCTGATTCCGCAGCCGTCGCTCGCGGTCGCGACTTGGTCGATGCCGCCGACTCGATCGTTGTTCTCACGGGAGCCGGCATCTCTACCGACTCGGGTATCCCCGACTTCAGGGGACCCAACGGCATCTGGACCAAGAACCCCGGGGCCGAGAAGGCCTCCAACATCGCCAACTATGTCAGCGAGCCCGAGGTCCGCGAACGGAACTGGAGGCTTCGAGCCGATGGCGAGCTCTGGGCCAACGTCGAACCCAACCTCGGCCACCATGCCCTCGTGGCGCTTCAGGGGCGGCGGAAACTCCACACGCTCATCACTCAAAACGTCGACGAACTGCACCAGGCCGCGGGGATCGACCCCGAGTTGGTGATCGAGATTCACGGGACCACTCGCAAGGTCGCTTGTCTGGAGTGCGAGTATCGCGACGACATCGAAGAAGTGCTCGATCGGGTGCGCGCCGGTGACGCTGACCCCATGTGCACGTTCTGTGGTGGCATCCTCAAGTCGGCCACCATTTCGTTCGGCCAAGACCTTGTCTACGAGGACCTGAGGCGCGCTGAGAGAGCTGTCAACGACTGCGACCTGATGCTTGCAGTGGGTTCGACACTGTCGGTTTACCCCATCGCCAACGTGGTCCCGGCGGCAGCTTCGCTTGGTGCCCCGGTCATCATCGTCAACGGCGAGCCGACGCAGTTCGACGCGCTTGCCGAGGTCGTCATCAACGGCTCGATCAGCGAGGTTCTCCCCGAGATGTGTGGTTATTCGCCTCGAACGTGAACAATTTGGAAATTCCGACTGGATTGGTAGGGTTTAGGGTCTTGGAGCGCACGCCGCGCGGAGCCGAACGTTAGGGACGACATGGCCAGCTTTCGAGATTTGCTGAAGGATGCGAAGAGCCGCATCGACGAGGTCACCACTGCCGAGGCCGAAGCTCTGTTGGCAGACGGCTGGACGCTGCTCGACGTCCGCGAGCCCGACGAGTACGAACAGGGCGCCGTGCCCGGATCGATCCACATCCCGAGAGGCCAGCTCGAGTCCAATGTCGAGGGGCGGATTCCCGTCAAGTCGGCTCCGATCGTGGCCATGTGTGCCGGCGGTGTCCGTTCGGCATTCGCGGCCGAGACGTTGGCATTGCTCGACTACGAGAAGGTCGTCTCGATGGACGGCGGCTTCAACCGCTGGAAGGACGAGGGAAGAGACTGGGCCACGCCCAAAACCCTCGATCCGGGCCAGCGCAACCGGTACCAACGTCACTTGCTGCTGCCCGAGGTCGGCGAAGAAGGCCAGTTGGCACTGCTCGATGCCAAGGTGTTGTGCCTGGGTGCGGGCGGCCTCGGTTCCCCCGCAGCCCTGTACCTCGCCGCAGCTGGTGTTGGCACCATCGGCATCGTCGACATGGACGTGGTGGACGAGTCGAACCTTCAGCGGCAGATCCTTCACAACCAGGACCGCATAGGCGATCGCAAGGTCGACTCGGCTAAGAAGACTCTGAACGCGCTGAACCCCGACGTCAACGTCGTGACCCACGACGTCAGGCTCGACGCCACCAACATCGTCGACATCATCTCGGGATACGACGTAATCGTGGACGGCGCCGACAACTTCCCGGTCCGCTACATGCTCAACGACGCTTCGGTGAAACTTGGTATCCCCGTGGTCCATGGATCGATCTTCCGGTTCGAAGGCCAGGTCACCGTGTTCGACCCCAAGAACGGTCCGACATACCGCGACATGATTCCCGAACCGCCACCGGCTGAACTCGCACCCAGTTGTGCCGAAGCCGGTGTTCTGGGCGTGCTTCCCGGAATTGTCGGCAGCATTCAAGCATTAGAGGCGATCAAGCTGATCCTGGGTCTGGGCGACTCGCTGGTGGGGCGACTGTTGGCGTTCGACTCGACGGAGATGTCGTTCCGCGAGTTCAAGCTGCAACAGGACCCCGAGCTCGAGATCACCTGGGAGAATCGAGATCAGATCCAGGTCGTGGAACTCGACGGCCTCTGTCAACCGGCGCCTTTGGTGGCGCCCAGCTGATTCGGCGAACGGTCGGCCGGCGAAAGCCAGAGCGGCTTGGTCAGGCCACCTGGCAGCCGAGTAACAACGCGTCGCCGGGCCCGATGTTGTCTGCGTACGCGCACACCTGGTGAACGCCATCAGCCAGGTCGATCTTGGCGGTGAAACCCCTGCTCGCGCCCTCGCCATAAACGGCGTTGATGTCGAATCGCGAGTCGGCGGCCGGCAACGTGGCCACGACCTTTCCATCCACCCGGATTTCGACATCGACTGAGTTCGTGCTGTCGGGGTCGAAGACCCAGCCACGCACGGTTGCACGGTTACCTTTGCGCCGCACGATGTCGAGGCCACCGATGGGGTCCTCGCCGCCGAAGACTGTGACGGTGTAGAGAGTCGACAGGATCTGGCGGCTCAGGCCCCCGCCATCGCGGCCTACGCCGCTGTTGACTGCGATGCGGAACGTGTTGCCCGACATGGTTCGGGTGTTGTTCGTGCCGACCACGGTGACGGTGGCCCGGTCGACCCTGCCCGATTCGCCGATGTTGCCCGAGATCTTCACGTCCACCACCGTCCCGACCGGACCGATTGAGGGCGACTCGGCCATCCATCGGCCAAGCTCGGTGCCGGTGTACTCGCGCGTCCACGATCCGAACGGATTCTCGAATGAGTCGTAGGTGTCGCGTTGCGCAATGAGGTAGGGGAGTGAGGTTACGAAGACGTAGCCGCTCTCCTCGGTCCAGCCGCCGTTGGAAGACGAATAGAAAGCCGTGATCGGGTCGCCGTCGTACAACATGACCTCGCCCGAACTGGTGTCAACCGCGCTTGTCCAAACGGGTCCGAACTCGCCGTCTTCCTTTTCGTAGCCGTGGTACACCTGGTCGTCGATCGTCGAGTACAGATCCCAGGGATAGCTCCAGTTGCTCGATGCTCGGCGGCTGATAGCTCGGTCGTAGCCGTAGGTGCGCCCGGCCACCGCTTGTGCCTTCAGCACCTCTGTGGGCCACGATGCCGGCACCTCTGCCAGGCCGTAGATGTACTGGTCCATGGTCAGGCCTTCGAGCACGACGTACATCGTTTCCTGCGGAGCGGCAGGGCGGCGCGAGATGACCAGTTCGCCCCACTGGTATCGCTTGCCCGTGGTGCCGATCGAGATCTGGTCGACGACGTCGACGCGCGTCGGTGAGCCCTGCTGGAACCGCACGCGTAGCTGGCCCGTGCGGCATCGATCGTTGCCTTCGTTGTCGATGCACAGATTGCGACCACCCTGGCCGTTGGCTCGTGTGATCGTGAACCCCCCCGGTACTCGATCGATGGTCAGGCGCCGACCGTTGAGGGAGTTGAAGATCAAATTGCCGTTCTTGTCGACGATTTCGATGTCGTCTGCTGCGGAGCCGGTAGGCGCGTCGACCGGTCGGACGATGGTGCCCCGACCACTGTGTATGTGGACTCTTATATTCGGCATGTCGGAGCTGGTGAGCTCGGCGCCGGGGTAATAGAACTCGAGGATCTCCTCGTGGGTGTGGCCGTCAGAAGCGCGTCCGTACGCGCCGAACTGGCTCATCCCGACGCCGTGGCCCCAGCCACCGCCGTCGACGGTGATGACCGAGTCGGGTTCTTGCTGGGCGAACGCGGGAATCAACCCGGCAATCAGCACCACGGCCAGCGCGGCAAGTATGGCGGCCTTCGAACGGCGCCCGATGTGACTCAAGATGTGACCCTCTGGTGCGTAGCCCGCCGGACCATGGTGGTTGGTCGCGACGCGCTATTCAAGGCAGCCCCCCAAGTCATGATCCGCTCGTCCCACTACCGGCATCGGATTCGCCGTCGGCGGTTGGTTCTTTGGCGGCGACGTTGTTGTCGATACCGGCGGAGTGAGCGTCATGACGTTGGGCTCGGCGCCGGTCGACGCCCTTCTTTCGGCGTCGAAACTTCCGGGCGGCAGCCCGTGCATCCTTGGCCTCCTGTTCGGGGAACGCTTCCTGATAGGCCTCGAGAACCGCGGTCGGTTCTCCCTCCAGGACGACCTTGCCCTGGTCCAGCCATGCCACTCGGGTGGACATGCGTTGGATCTCACCCAGGTTGTGGGAGACAACGATCATGGAACCGGCGCTGTCACGGATCGCGGCCAACCGTTGTTCAGCGCGCTGGCGGAACGTGCGATCGCCCACGGCCAAGGCTTCGTCGATGAAGAGAATGTCGGGCGCGAACTCGGTGGCGATGGAGAAGATCAAGC
>JBPCTU010000024.1:0-5764 GCA_051011515.1 Acidimicrobiales bacterium | reverse complement strand
CTTCCAGTCCATCCGCGCCACCCATACGTTGGCGACCTCGTCTACACCGCGTTCTCCGGTTCCCATCAGGATGCGATCAAGAAGGGTTTCGATGCTCTGGCTCAGAGCGACGACGACCACTTCGAAGTCCCCTACATCCCGATCGATCCTCTCGACGTCGGCCGGTCGTATGAGGACGTCGTGCGAGTCAACAGCCAGTCGGGCAAGGGCGGCGTGGCTTATCTGTTGAAGTCCGAGAACCAAATGGACCTGCCTCGTCGCATGCAGATCGAGTTCACCCGATCGATTCAAGAGATCACCGACGACACCGGCAAAGAGATCACGGCATCGCAGATCTACGACGAGTTCGAGGGGCGGTACCTGGGCCTCGACGAGCCATACCGGCTTCACGGTTACGAATCGGCGCAAAACGCCGCCGGTGCCGACCGAACGCTGCTAACCGCTCGGGTAACCCGAGACGGCGAACAGATTGTTGTGCAGGGCGAAGGCTCGGGGTCTCTCGATGCTTTCGTGACCGGGCTCCGGGATGCCTTCGGTAAAGATCTCCGCGTCCTCGACTATCACGAACACTCCAAGGGCACGGGCGTCGATGCCGCCGCCGTGGCCTACATCGAGATGGTCATCGAAGGCCGAGAGTTGTGGGGGTGTGGGATGCATACCGATATCACCACCGCATCCATGCGCGCAATCGTCAGCGCCATGAACCGCCAGGCCAACAACTTCTAGTTTGTCTGCGGCCGTTCTCGGCTGATCGTCCTCAAGTCCCGAGCACGTCGACAAGCGCCGGCACATCAGCGATCCGGTTGTGCCCGAAGTCTGCATGGAGGTCGTGAGGGTCCAGCTGGACCGCCTGAAGGCCCGCGTTCGTCGCTCCGACAATGTCCGCGTGGACGGTGTCCCCCACGTACAACATGTGCTCGGGGGCAACATCGGGCAATGCCGTCTTCACTGGATCGAAGATCGCAGGATCCGGCTTCGAGACCCCGATGATTGCCGAGTCCACTACTGCCACGACCGAGGGCAGGGGACCCTCCCCCACCTGGCAAACTCCATGCTCGACCATTTCGGTCGGAGCCGACCCGTCGTTGTTGGACACGATCGCCAGGGGTCTACTGCCGCGGGACAGTTCGTGAAACGCGGCGATGTTCTCTGCCAATCGAAACCGCCACACTGCGCTGACACCCTCACGTCTCTGCGCAGAACGGGCCGCGGCCGCGGCCGTCAGGTCGTCAGCGGGAACACCAAGTGCAGAGAAGTAGGCCTTGTCGTAGACCGACCATGTGGCCGCGAGATGTTCCTTGGCCTCCGACCCGTCCGAGAGTGAGTCGGTTATGGCCCTTACGCCACGATGATGCGCGAAATGAAAGCGCCCGTCGTCGGCGTCGACGCTCAGATCGACCGAGTTCAACGCAGCCCTGATTGGCTCGGGGTGAGGAATCAGGAAGACTCCGCCGATGTCGAAGACCACCACTTCGATGGTTGTCGGGTCGAGCATCAGGGGACCTTACCGGGCGTCGGCTGAGTCACTCGCGCTCGAATGAGACGAGCTCGTACTCGTGGGCGGTCTTGTACGGCTCGCCACCGGCGGCTCGGCAGGCGATCGCCGGCAATTCTCGCGCAACCCGAACCTTGGCCAGGTAGCTGGCGGAGAATTCACCCTCGATGGTGATCCGGAAAGCCGTTGAGTCATCGCCCTGGTCACCGCCACCCACCGCGTGAACCGTCCGTACGGAATCATCAATCGCCCAACCATGGGCCCCCAACAGAGCCCTCTCGGCCACCTGGGCCGGCCCTGGTGCGGCCCCCCACCAACCACGACACCGTTCACCCAAACTGGTTGGGTCACCGTTCCTGGACACGATGCCGGCCAGCCCGTCCGGGTCGAGATAGGCCCACATCCGACCGCTGGGCATGGTGAGCGCCGTGGGCGCGAACCGGTGACCCCCGGTATGGCTGACCCTCCGTATGACCAAGTCGGGTGTTATTTCGTGTGCGTCGTTGGCGAGGCGGGTTCCGTCGGCGCCACAACACATGTCATGGCTCCCCTGGGTACAGATCCAGACCTCCGGGGTTGCGCTTTCCGGCGCCGCAGCCGCATTCAGGGGATCATCACCAGAGAGCACGGCGAGCAGGTCGGCGGCCAAGGTCTCAGGCGACTCCCCTACCCATTCCTGGCGCGTTGTCCCGGTCACTGTTCGTTCGTAGCGGATGATCGCGAAACTCTCACTGTCGGCAGGCACCGCCGCCAACACTCTGGTCCGCCGGCTCGCCTTGCTCACCAGGCCCGGCACACCGGGCAGCAGAGGATGGTCGAATACCGGTTTGGGCCATGGCCGAGGAATCTCGACTCCGATGATGACGTCGGCGTGGATCGCGGTGCCGCCAGGATCGAGCGCCAATCCGCGCGTGTAGTCAGCGCACCGCAAAGCTTCGTTTGGGCCCGGAAGAACCGACAAGTCGATCACGCCTCGAATGTACCGGGACGTGTCGACGTGCACAGACATCGGGACTTCTGCGACGATTCAAGGATGTCGCCTGATGCGCCACTATCGAAGCCCACCGTCCATGCCGAAGAACTCACGGTGACCTTCGACGGATCGCACGCACTCGATCGAGTCTCGTTCAGCGCATGGGAAGGAACCTCGACAGCTCTTGTTGGGGCCAACGGATCGGGCAAGTCCACGCTTCTCAACACCATCGCCGGCATCCAACGCCCTTCCGCCGGTGCAATCGAAGTCGGGCCGACGACCATTGCCTACGTCCTGCAGTTCAGGGGGCGAGGAGCTTGGTTGCCCTTGCTCGTAGACGAAGTGCTCGCCATGGGGCGTTACCGGCAGCTGGGGTCATGGAAGCGGATGCGTCGGGCCGACCGCCTGGCCATGAGCGAGGCCGCGGCTCGCGTAGGTGTAGAGAACCTCAGGGGCAAGCAGTTCGGCGAACTCTCCGGTGGCCAACGCCAAAGGGTGCTGGTCGCCCAGGCGCTGGTACAACAAGCGCCGCTGCTCCTGATGGACGAACCGATCACCGGCCTGGACATGCCCAGCCAGGACCGAATTCTCGAAGTCATCGAACAGGAGACCGACAGCGGTAGGACGGTCATGATCAGCACACACCACCTCGATGAGGCCCACCACTGTGACCAGGTGCTGCTATTGGACAAACAGCTCATTGCTTCGGGCCCACCCGGCGAAGTGTTGACGCCAGAGACACTTCGCCGCGCCTATGAGAGCCACCTGTTCGGCGCCCACGCTGGCCACGACCATCCTCAGGGACTCTTGCTATTGGACGAACACGGGCACGACCACGATCACGGGGCAGAGCAGCACTGAGCCCGCAGCGGCGTTCAGAGTTCAGCGGCGAAGAACCGGCGCAGGAGCCGCCGATAAGCCTCGTCGAATGAGTCATAGACGTCTCTGAGCGCCGGGCCGGGCCAGTCCGGCGGCCACAACTCTCTGGGCAACTCCGGGTCCGCCAATAGGTGCCGCAGCACTGCGGCGGACAAGACGAAGCCCGACAGCAAGCGGTCGTCGTCGTCACGATCGAGCCGTACCGTCGCCTCGGCTAGACCGGCCACGAACGTTCTGGCCTCATCGGCCCACTGATCGAGGACCCAGAGTTCGGCTGCAAGCTCCACGGGGTCCGCTTCCAGTCGAGCGCTCGAGAACAGCACGTCGGCGCCGAACTCCGGTCTCGGCAAGTCAAGGTTGTCTGGCCGGAGCCAGACGCCCTCACGGAGTTCGCCCAGTTTGAGGCGTTGGAGGCGCAAGCGTCGATCCTGGCGGTGTTTCAAACCAGAAGGCGGGCCTACGACGATGGCCACCTGCCAAACACCGCTCCAATCGGATCTGGGGCGTCTCCTAGCGGCGTCCTGACGACCTTGGCGCTCCAGCAGTGGGCCGGCCAGGACGTAGTTGCCGTCCTCGTTGGTCAATTCTCCCTTGTCGACCATCCGCGACAACGCCACCCTGGCCGTCCCCTCGGAGACTCCGAATCGTTTGGTGATCGCCACCAGAAGGCGCCCCGGCATTCGCGGCGGATGAGTGCCGAGCAGCGTCGATGCAATGATGCTCCGCGCGGGCAGGCCGTGTGGAGTCGGCCGACTCACTTTGTGAGTGTTCGCCAGAAAGCCGTGTACGACCGGTGCACGGTCACGCCCTCCATGTAACCTTCGTCCTCCATGACGGCATGAAGACGTGGCAGGTTCCGCCATGCAACGCCAGAGTCCACGTGATGTGCGAGGTGATAACCGGTGTTGAACGGCACGAACAGCGCTGCCGGCAGCCGTCGCTGGGTGATGTGGTGCGTCGTGTAGCGCCGGTCTGGGCTTCGAGTCATACCTGCGTGCTCAGCGAGAGCGCGAAGCCGATTGACGACCCTCCAGTAGGTCATCCAAGGCAGGAACCACAGCAGCAAATAGAGCCACGGCACGCCACCGAGCCAGAACAGGCAGAAGATCGCTGCCTGGGCCGTGACGATCTTGAGTGCGCGGCGCCTGTAACCCTTCCGGAAGAGGGCCCGAAAGACAGGCCGCAGGTTCTTCCACCCCGACACCCCCACAGCGTCTCGGGTCAACTTCCTCCGCAGCGAGTCTGACGGGATCGGGTATCTCGCGTACAACGCCAGATCAGGCTCTTTCGGCCCGAATTCGTCACGGTGGTGCTGAGCGTGCATCAAGCGGTAGCCGTCACCGCCATCGCCGAACGCAATGAGGCCGATCAGCTTCTGTCCGACTGCGTCGTTGAGACGACGGTTGGAGAACAACAGCCGGTGCGCGGCCTCGTGATTCAGCACATAAAAACGCGGATACATCGAGCCCATCGCGACAAATGCAACCGGGTACAGCCACCAAGACCCGATGGTCACAAAGACGGCCACGATGAGTACCGGCGCAGCCAGAACCCATGCAACCGTCCATGAGTTGGCGAGGTTGTGGATGCGCCTCAGTTCCGACCTCAGGTCGGGCCGAGGTCTGCCGTCGGCACGGAGGGAATCCGAGCCGCTGAAATCCCGGAGCGTCTCTGGGCGCGGTGCCAACCCACCGGTTATCTCGGCGATGAGTCCTTCATGGTCGATCGCAGACATCATGAGTAACTATATTACGTAGAACACATCAGGTGCTAGCTGGTTAGTAATACACCCAGCGGGCGGCTTGGGTTACCCAGACGGCTTTGGTGGAAGCGACTCCCGCCATAGGAGCGAGCAGGCGCGGCAAGTCCATCGAATCCCAACAGGACTCGATGGATCACCCAGAATGAGCGTCAGTGGATCTCGAGGCCCAGCTGCTCGAACAGCTCGGCCCTCTTTGCCTCGAACGTCTCGTCGTCGACGTCGCCCGCTGCGTGCTTCTCACTGAGCTTGGCGAACTGCGCATACAGCTCGGCTTCGCTCGGCCCTTCGGCGGGCTCTTCGTCGCTTTCGGCAGCAGCGATCTTTCTTTCTTCGCGGTCCGCCCGCTTCGCGATCTGCTTATCGCGCTTGGCCTTCTCGCGTTGGCGCTTCTCCCAGCTCTGCCGACCCTTGCCTGCCACCTCAGACGGCCCGAACGTTCAGGGCTTCGTCGCCCTTCCGTCCTGGACCAATCTCGAACTCCACTGCCTGGCCCTCTTCGAGGTTGCGGAAACCTGAGCCCGAGATGTTGGAGTAGTGGACGAACACGTCGTCTCCATCGGTACGAGTGATGAACCCGTAGCCCTTCTCGGTGTTGAAAAACTTGACCGTTCCGGTGTGCATGAGATTCGACTTCCTTCGTTGTACCCACGACCCT
>JBPCTU010000023.1:0-2738 GCA_051011515.1 Acidimicrobiales bacterium | reverse complement strand
GTCATACGGCGTGTAGGAGACGATGTCGAGGGCTTCGGCGGCGGAGTGAACCACGTCGACGGCATACCCCTCGCGCCGGAGGGCTTTGCCCACGGCGTCGGCCAACTCGACCTCATCGTCGACAACCCAAATTCGCATAGCTTCACAGTAAACCCTCGGCGAGCAAACTGGGATAAGGCCCCACCTTGCGACATCTGCCGCCAACTGGCTCACCGCCCCAGATATTCCACCCATCGAGCCGGGGCCCGTAAGCACAATTTCGGTTTGGGCTGTCATGATGGAGGGGTGACAACCGAGCACCAATCCACCGCTGCCGAGCTCGAACGCGTTGCGTTTGAAGTGAAGAAGGTCATTGTGGGACAGGACCACATGGTCGAGCGGCTCCTGGTGGCTGTGCTCGCCAAGGGTCACATACTGCTGGAGGGGCTTCCCGGGCTGGCGAAGACGCTGGCGGTCTCCACACTCGCCGACGTCATCGGCGGCACGTTCGCCCGCCTCCAGTTCACCCCCGACCTTCTGCCTTCGGATCTCACCGGCACACGAATCTGGCGTGGGAAGGACGACAGCTTCGATATCGAGTGGGGCCCGGTCTTCGCCAATTTCCTACTGACCGACGAGATCAACCGAGCGCCTGCCAAGGTGCAGAGCGCACTTCTCGAGGTTATGGCGGAACGTCAGGTCAGCATCGCCGGAGAGACGCGGCCGATGCCCAGTCCGTTCTTGGTGTTGGCCACTCAGAACCCGGTCGAGTCCGAGGGGGTCTACACGTTGCCCGAGGCGCAACGCGATCGGTTCCTCATGAAGGTTGTTGTGGGTTACCCCTCACCCAGCGAAGAACTCGAAATCGTGCGCCGCTCCGGCGCGGCTGGGGTTCCGCTGGGGCTGGCCCGCATCGAGACGGTGATGAGCACCGATCGATTGGAGGAACTCCAGGCGCTGGCCCAACGGGTATACGTGGACACGGGTGTGGCCCAGTATGCGGTGGATCTGGTGATGGCGACCCGCGAGCCAGAGTTGCGCGGTCTGCCGGAACTGGCGCCCCTCATTGAATTTGGAGTGAGCCCTCGAGCCACGCTCGGTCTCATCGACGCGGCCCGGGCCCTGGCGCTGATGCGCGGTCGGGGTTACGCCCTTCCCCAGGACATCTTCGACGTAGCCCGCGACGTGTTCCGCCATCGCCTAATGCTCACCTACGAAGCGTTGGCCGAAGATCGGACCGCCGACGACATCCTCAACCGTCTGCTGTCGGTTGTGCCGGCGGCCGACCTCACTACCGCTCGCCCCGAAATGGAGCCAGCTAGCAGCGTTGCCGCCGCGGTCACCCGACCCTCGGTTCCCGGCGATCGTGTTCAGGCCGGATCCACCGATCCCACCACCGACCTGTCAGGCCTCCTGCGACGCCCGATCGAACCCGACGGTTCCCCATCTCCCACTCCGCCCCCGGCACCGGTTGGCGATGCCGCCCCGGTCAGCAACCCCACGATCATCTCCTCCCCGGCAGATCATCCGACACCGTGAGCCAAAGCGTCGAGCAGGTCGCCGCCGATGCCAGGACGACCCTCCGCAAACTCGAATTGGACGTCACGCGCCGCCTCGACGGCTTGCTGCACGGCAACCATAAGGGTCTCGTGCCCGGCCATGGATCAGAACTGGGCGAGACCCGTCGCTACGAACCGGGCGATGACATCCGCCGCATCGACTGGAACGTGACCGCACGTTTGTCCGAGGCTCACATCCGCCAGACGATCGCCGAACGCGAACTCGAATCGTGGCTCATCGTCGACTCTGGCCCCCGACTCGGCATGGGTTCGAGCTCCCGCGAGAAACGAGAACTGGCCTTGGCCGCGTCGGCCTCTGTTGGATTTCTCACCCAACGAGATGGCAATCGGATCGGCGGAGTCATCACCGGTCCCCAGGGTGAAACCGTGATCGCCCCGCGCGGATCCCGCAAGCACCTCATGCATCTGCTCCATCAGATCGCGGCAGCACGCTCAGCCGAGGGAGCAGGCATCACCGACCTCGGCGCCTCGATTCAACGGATCGGAGCGGTGGCGAAACGTCGCGGGTTCGTGGCCATCGTGAGCGATTTCAGAGTGCGCCCCGGCTGGGAAGATTCGATCGCCGTGCTCGCTCGACGCCACGATGTTGTCGCCTGCGAGATCGTTGATCCGCTCGAACTTCGACTGCCCAACGTCGGCCTGCTACCGGTCGTCGACCCCGGCACCGGCGAACTGGTTGAGATCCCAACTCACAAGGCCAAGGTGCGAAACGCCTACGAGGCCGCTGCTCAGCAGCGTCGATCCAACCTGGCCGCGTTGTTCCGCAAGCACGGAATCGACCACATCGAGATGCGTACCGACCACGCCTGGCTCGACGACGTGGTGCGATTCGTGGCCGGTCGCAAACACCGACTGCTCGCAACATCGGGGAGGAGGCGCACGTGAACGATGACATCGATCCGTTCAGAATCTTCGATATCGGCTTCCTGAGCGCCGAACGGTTATGGCTGCTGCTGATCATCCCCCTGCTCGCCCTCGTCTACCTCCTGGTGCAGCGGCAGCGGAAGGTCTACGCAGCTCGCCTCGCGAGCGCCGATCTGTTGTCGTCGGTATTACCCAAGCGAACCGGTTGGCGTAGGCACGCCACCGCGGGACTGCTGTTGCTCGCCCTGACCTCGATGATCTTTGGCATAGCCGAGCCAGCTCGTGAAATGGACGTGGAGCGGGACAGAGCGATCG
>JBPCTU010000022.1:0-3089 GCA_051011515.1 Acidimicrobiales bacterium | reverse complement strand
GGGGGGGGGGGGAGAGGAAGTCCACGATCGAGCGACGCAACCTGCGCCGCTCGATCACCGTCGCCACCGTGCTCGGCGCGGTGGGGGTCGTCGCCGGGATCACCGTCGGGATCCTCGCCTTCTCGGGGGTCTTCTCGAGCGACGGCGATGGAGGCGACGACGAGCCGGACATCCCGCAGATCGTCGCCACGATCCGTCCGTCCACCCTCCAGGTCACCGCATTCGTCGACGGTGAGCCCGCCGGGACCGGGACCGGCTGGGTCCTCGACGCCGACGACGGGCTGATCGTCACGAACCAGCACGTGACCAACGGCGGGGAGACGTTCACGGTCGGCCTCGACGACGAGCGGGCGCAGGACGCCACCATCCTCGCCTCCGCCCCGTGCCAGGACCTGGCGCTTCTGCAGGTCGAGGACACCGCGGCACTCGAGACGCTCCCGATCGGCAGCCAGGAGGACCTCCGGCAGGGCGAGACCGTGGTGGCCGCGGGCTTCCCCGGGAGCGCGACCGCCGGTGGAGAGCTGGCGGCGACGACCGGCGTCGTGTCGGTCGTCGAGACGACCTTCGACATCAACGGCCTCAACGTGCCGCTCTATCCCAACGTCATCCAGACCGACTCGGCGATCAACCCCGGCAACTCGGGCGGGCCGCTCGTGAACGCTGCAGGCGAGGTCGTCGGCATCAACACGGCCATCATCGATGATGCCAACAGCATCGGGTTCGCGATCTCGATCGACACCGTCCGACCTCTCATCGATCGGGCACTCGCCGGCGACGCCGCGCTGAACCCGGACACGGCATTCCTAGGGGTCACGACGATTTCGGTAGCCAGCCTGGGCGAAGCCGTTCGCACCGAGTTCGGGGTCGCGGTGGACAGCGGAGCGTTCGTCCAGGGAACGCTCGAGGGGTCGCCGGCGGAGATGGCAGGCATCTTGCGCGGCGATGTGATCGTGAGCATCGATGGCCAGAACATCGCGTCCTCCGAAGACGTAGCTCGGACCGTGCGAGCCATGCGTCCAGGAGACCTCGTCGAGATCGTCATCGAACGTGATGGCGAGACCGAACAAGTGTCAGTAACGCTCGACATCCGCAACTGAGGCCCGCGCAATCGCTCGAGGCAGCACTCGCGACGATGTCGGTTTCGGGCCGGTCGCAATAGACTCCAGCACCGAGCAATTCAGGAGCAGTCATGACGAACCTAGAGCCCGATGTCGCGCCCGAGGAGCACGAGCCCCCACGCGGCCACATCAAGATGGTGTACCTGGGTCCGGTGGCGCCGCATTGGGAGATCCGCTCCGACTTCGGCGATCGCGAGCTGATCGACGGGTTCAGGTCCCGGGTCAATGCGCGACTCGTCCTATTGCCGCCTCACGATCCCCAGTTCCGCCGCAACCGCGAGCGGGTCAATCGCGACGCCGAGCGGGAGAACTTCCTGATCGAATGGGATCTCGGCTACGACGAGGCCGAGTAGGACTGCCCGATTCGCTCCTGGACGGTCCCCCAGCAGAACTTTGAGACGGTCGGCGTCATTCTTCGATTAACGACGTCTCGATAAATTCCTGGTGTGGTTTTGCCGATGAGTGAGTCGTGGCGTCAATCTGGACATATGGACAATAGGTTCAACGTGCGCGATCCGGCGCACTACGAGAATCGCGAGCTGTCGTGGCTCGCCTTCAATCGCCGCGTCCTCGCCCAGGCGCAGAACGACCGTACGCCGCTGCTGGAACGCATCAAATTCGTTGCGATCTGGAGCAGCAACATGGACGAGTTCTTCCAAGTCCGTGTTGCAGGCTTCAAGGACCAGGTAGCTCGAGGACGTTCAACTCGCACACCGGACGGTCTGACACCTTCAGCAGCGTTGGCCCAGATTCGCGCCGAGGTGGACAAGCAGGCCAAGCGGGCCGTGAAGGTCTATCACCAGCTGTTGGAGGAGTTGGCGGTCGAACAGATCGAGATCCTGAGTTGGTCCGACCTCGACAAGTCCGACGCGAAGTACCTGCGACAGCTCTTTGAGGAGAGGATCTTCCCGGTCATCACACCACTGGCGGTTGATCCGGGCCATCCCTTCCCCTATATCAGCAATCTTTCGTTGAGCATCGGGATCGTGTTACGCGACCCAGCGGACGGAAACCGGCGGTTCGCCCGGCTGAAGGTCCCCGACGTGCTGGGTCGGTTCATTCGGTTGCCTAAGGGCGACCGGTTCGTCCCCATCGAGGACATCGTCGTCGCGAATGCGGGTCAGTTGTTCCCGGGGATGGAGATCTCCGAAACGATCGGATTCCGCGTCACCAGAAACGCTGACCTGGACATTGACGAGGACGAGGCTTCGAACCTGCTGTCAGCGATCGAGCTCGAGCTGCGGCGGCGTCGATTCCAGCGCCCAGTCCGCCTCGAGCTCAGCCACGCTCTGTCTCCAGATACCGCCGACTTGCTGGTCGATGAGCTCGAGCTGGAGCCACAGGATCTTTATGTCAGTGACATCCCCCTCGACCTGTCCAACCTCATGCAGCTGGCGGGTTTGGATAGGCCCGAGCTACGCGACCGCGACCACGTGCCGGTGACCCCGAGGGTCTTCCGTTCCGAGGACGATGAACCCGCCGATGTTTTTGCCTTGTTGCGGAAGCGCGACGTGCTCGTTCACCATCCATATGACTCGTTTGTGACGACTGTGCTGGAGGTTCTGGCTCAGGCCTGTGCCGATCCCGCAGTCCAGGCCATCAAGATGACCCTGTACCGCACATCGGGCGACAGCCCGGTGGTGGACTACCTGATTCGTGCCGCCGAGGCCGGTAAACAGGTCGCAGTCGTGGTCGAGTTGAAGGCAAGATTCGACGAGGCAGCGAACATCGAGTGGGCGCGACGGCTCGAGGACGCCGGAGTGCACGTGGCTTACGGGTTGGTCGGACTGAAGGTGCATACCAAGACGATGTTGATCGTCAGGGCCGAAGCCGATGGGATACGTCGGTACAGCCACGTGGGCACCGGCAACTACAACCCAGGTACCGCCCGTCTCTACACCGACTTCGGGTTGTTGACCGCCAACGAAGTGATCGGCGACGACCTCGCTCGGCTGTTCAACGGGCTCACCG
>JBPCTU010000021.1:0-28899 GCA_051011515.1 Acidimicrobiales bacterium | reverse complement strand
GGCACGCTCTCCGACCGGATCGGCCGCAAGCCGGTGTTGGTTGTCGGATGGCTGTTCGCACTACCGGTTCCGCTCTTGGTGATTTGGGCCCCATCCTGGGGATGGGTTGTCTTCGCAAACGTGCTCCTAGGTATCAACCAAGGCCTGACCTGGTCCACGACGGTGATAATGAAGATCGACCTGGCAGGACCGGCCAAGCGAGGGTTGGCGCTGGGACTGAACGAGGCCGCCGGATATCTGGCTCTAGCCGGAACGGCGCTCGCGACGGGTTACATCGCCCAGGAGTGGGGATTACGCCCAGAGCCGTTCCTCTTGGGGATTGCCTACGCCGGGCTTGGCCTTGGAATCTCGGCCTTTTTCGTCAAGGACACCACCGCCCACGTCGAGCTCGAGTCAGCAAGCGTCAGTGGGACTACGACTGACGCCCCCCACACACTGATGACCGACCGTGAAGTGTTCTCTCTGACAACGTGGCGAGAACCGGCACTGTCCTCAGCCAGCCAAGCCGGCTTGGTCAACAATCTCAACGACGGGCTCGCCTGGGGACTGTTCCCGCTGCTGTTCGCCGATGCTGGGCTGTCGGTAGGTCGAATCGGCATCCTCGCCGCTCTCTACCCGTTGGTCTGGGGGTTCGGGCAACTGGGTACGGGCGCCCTCTCGGATCGAACCGGACGCAAGCCGCTCATTGTGGGAGGCATGTGGGTCCAGGCCGCCGCGATCGCCTGGATGGCAACAGCCACGAGCTTCACTGGCTGGGCGATCGGTGCGATCGGGTTGGGCGCAGGAACTGCCATGGTCTATCCCACGCTCATAGCCGCGGTCAGCGACGTCGCGGCACCTGCCTGGCGCGGTCGCGCTGTTGGCGTGTACCGACTGTGGAGAGACCTCGGTTTCGCCGCCGGAGCACTCGTAGCCGGTGTCCTCGCTGATGCCGCCTCGTTGGATGCGGCGATCTACTTCGTTGCTGGGCTTACCGCCGTTTCTGGTTTGGTCGTGGCGCTGCGAATGTATGAGACCTTGCCGACCAGAACAGCGAACACCCCCTGACGGGGCGCGTATCACCGCTCGATGACAACCCAGACACGCGACTACTCGAAGTACTCGGCACGCTGGTTGGGCGGGAGCGGTCGCAGTCTTGGGTAGTAGGGGTGGCGCAGCGGATCACCCGGCTTGAGGGTGAGTTCCAGGCCGGGCGTGTAGGGGGCGGCCGGTCGAGTCTTGGGACGATCTGCGAACACCACGTCCTCGCCGAAGAAACGAACCGAGAGTGTTCGGCGCCGCCGGCCCACCGAGGTCTGCCCACCGCCGTGAATCACCCCTGGATGAAGCAGGACGACGTCGCCTGGTTCGATGTTGTAGGACACTATGTCCCAGCTGTCACGGTCGGCTTCTATGTCGGGCAGCCGCGGGAACCCCTCTCCATAGAAGGGAAGCGTGGGGTCCTCGTTGACGCGTTTCGGGTCGAACCCGTCGTAGATGGTTTCGCGATGGGAACCTCTGATGAACTCGAGACACTCACGCTGGGGAATCGGGTCGATCGTGATCCACATCGACATCAACTGTGAGCCCGCTACGGGCCAGTAGGGAAGATCCTGATGCCAGGGTGTCCTACGGGTGGCATTGCCGGCGGCACCGCCATCCTTGACGAAAACGTGGTCGAACAAGAGCCACACTCGATCAGACCGCAACACGCTGCTGGCCATGTCGGCAAGGGCGGAGTCGTACAGCAGTCGTTGGAACTCCGGCGTCAGATCGAAATTTCTGGTGGTATCGATGAACTGACCAGGGTCGCCATCGAAGAAGACTGACCGCCGGCTGCTACCTCGCAGTATGCGGGTTATCCCTTCGCCGATCAGATCCAGCCAAGGTTGTTCGACCAGTTCCGGCAGATGGACCACGCCGTCGTGCCAGTAGCGCTCGACGACCTCAGGCGAGAAACGGCTCTGCCAATCGGCGGACATGCCCCGAGAGCGTACAGCCGGTCCGTCCGGTTCATCTCGACGATTGTGCCACCGCTCACGCCCGCCAACACCTTGGGCACCCTCCGGCAAGCGCCGCGCTGGCTACGGTGACCCGATGCACCTGGAGCCAAACCACGACAACCTGCAGCTCCTCCTCGAGCGCGATCCTGTGGGCGAGCTGGTGATGCTCAACCTGTTGCGGTTCAAAGACGTGGCCGATTACGCCGCGTATCCCGAGCTCGCTCCGCCGCGCCCCATCAGTGGTCGCGACGCCTACAACGTCTACATGGCACACACCCTCCCATTCTTGACGGCGTCGGGGGGAAGCCTCGAGTTCATCGGCGAGGGAGGCCACTACTTCATTGGACCTACCGAGGAGCGGTGGGATCTCGCATTGCTGGTCCGGCAGTCGAGTCTCGAGGCCTTCTTCGCGTTCGCGCAGGACGAGGGGTACCTCGCCGGCCTCGGACACCGGTCGGCCGCTCTCGCTGATAGCCGACTACTCCCGTTGACTCCGCAGGTGTCTAGCTGAGAACGGCTTCACCCGGTCGCGGACTTGGCCGGCAAATCAACGGTAGGTAGCGTCGCAGCGTGGGTCCGCCGAACATCTTGATCTTGATGGCCGACCAACTCGCGCCACACTTCACCGGCACCTACGGCCACCCGCTGGTGCGTACCCCCCACATCGACGCACTCGCGGAACGGGGCGCGCGCTTCGACGCTGCGTACTGCGCCTCGCCGCTGTGCGCACCGGCGCGGTTCGGCATGATGGCGGGACAATCGATCTCCACTATCGGGGCCTGGGACAATGCCGCAGAATTCGCTGCGTCGATCCCCACGTTTGCTCACTACCTACGCGAGGCCGGGTACCAGACGACGCTGTCAGGGAAGATGCACTTCGTGGGACCTGATCAACTCCATGGGTTCCATGAGCGTTTAACGACCGATATCTACCCCGCCGATTTCGCCTGGACGCCCAATTGGGACCAGCCCGAACACCGGCTGGACCAGTGGTACCACAACATGGATGTGCTGGCGGACGCCGGCCAGGCAATGACGACGTATCAGCTCGATTACGACGAACTCGTCGGCTTCGAGGCGCAACGCAAGCTGTTCGATCTTGCTCGCGACCCGCAAGCGCAACCGTTCCTGTTGGTGGCGTCGTTCACCCATCCACACGACCCCTATGTCACGCGTCCGGAGTGGTGGAACCTGTACAACCACGACGAGATCGACCTTCCCGAACCGACCGACATCGGCGCCCTCGACCCTCACAGCGTCCGCATCAGACACGGAACCGAGGCGGACACCGTCGGTTACACCGAGGCCCAGACGCGCAACGCCCGCCACGCTTACTACGCCAACGTCAGCTACTTCGATGACTGGGTGGGACGGCTTCTAGAAACACTCGATGAGACCGAGATGGCCGATGAGACGGTCGTGATCGTCACGAGCGACCACGGAGACATGCTCGGAGATCGCGCCTGTTGGTTCAAGATGTCGTTCTTTGAACGGTCCGCAAGAGTGCCACTGGTTGTATCGGGTCCCGACGTCGTGACTTCCCAGATCCCTAATGTCTGCTCCCACCTCGACATCGTGCCGACGCTCCTCGACATCGCCACGGAAGGCCAGTGGCCGGAAGTCGCAGCACCGCTGAGTGGACGAAGCCTATGGCCCGCAGCGACAGGCGGGTCCGACGACGTTGACGAGACAACCGCCGAGTACACCGCTGAGATGACCTCTGAGCCCATGTTCATGATCCGCCGCGGCGCGTACAAGTACATCCAATGCGAGGGCGACCCACCACTGCTTTACGACGTCGAGTCCGACCCTCTGGAACGATCCAACCTGGCGGAAGTATCGGCCCACAAGGGTCGAGTCGATGCCTTTGCCAACGAAGCCGAGTCACGCTGGGACAGCGGCGCCATCCGCGACCGGGTCGTGGCCTCACAGAGAGCTCGACGATTGGTTCATGCTGCCGGCCGGCGAGGGTCCCTCGTGTCCTGGGACCACGCTCCGGTCAACGACGTCGCAAACTCGTTCATGCGAAATCACCACGACTGGTCCGAAATCGGCCTGAACACGCGATTTCCGCGCCCAGACGCCTAGTCGTCGTGACCGTCGCGTCCTCGACGGCGGATCCGGACCCGGGCAGATTCTGGCGACTCGGAGCGGGCCGCGGCTTGCTCCCCACCAGCGTGATCGACAGGGAACGTCTCCATGCCCCTGGGCCCAGGCGGGGATTCCTTGGGTGGGAACACCGCAAAACCGGCCTCATCGCGGAGGGACTTAGCGATGTTCAGTCCACGCGCGTTTGTTCCTTTGGGGGGCGCCACTGGCTCGCCGCCCAGCATCTCGATGTCGAGCCACCACTTCTTGAGCGGGTTGATCGAACCTCGGCCGACGCGATCGTCAAGGCGCGCGATCGTGGCGCGGGCGAACGGGAGCTTCATCGCCGCCCACTGAAACGGTCGTTCGGACAAGACGCCCTCGACGTTGTAAGGACAGGTCTTCATACAACGGCCGCATGCGGAGCCCCGCATGTTGGTTATGCGGTAACGCGCGCAGCGATCGACGTCGGGCTTCCACATCTCGTACCCGTTGAACATGATCTTTCCCTGCCCCCGGATTGCTCCACAGGGACACTCGCGCGCGCATTTCGTGCACTTGCCGCAGAAGTCCTGAAGGCCGAAGTCGATCGGTTTGTCCGGGGTCAGCGGCATGTCAGTCGTCACCACTCCTGACTTGAACCGAGGCCCGACGAACGGATTCAGGACCAGCTCACCGATTCGCGACAACTCACCTATTCCCGCCCGCAACAACAGAGGTATGTGGTTGACCTCGTCGAGCGCGGCGGTGTGTGCCTGGGCAGACCACCCGAGCCGCCGCAGATGGGCTGCCATGGTGCATGCGATGATCGAAGAGCGGAGGTAGGCCCGCATCGACTGCGCCCCGCTGATCCAGTCGTCGCCAGAGGCGCCCTCCATGGTTTCGAAGCCCTGGTCGAGGACGAACACGACCGCGTTCGGGTGAGCAGGTTCGATCTCCGCGCCGTCCGGGTGGTGGGAGTACCACACGTGCTCGGGCGCGTCACACACGCCGGTCATGTCCGCACCCAGGAAGTGGCCGAGTGCCTTGAGGGACGCGGCGTTCTCGTCGGGATCGGAGGTGCCATCGGCACGAGCTGATGCGATCTCTCCGCGTTGCAGTGGGATGAGTTGGCGAAGCATCTCCTGGGACGCCATCCCGTGTGGTGCCTTGTCGATGAACCGACCGACCTCACGTTGCGGGCGTTCTCCCAGATCGCCGGCGCGCGCCCTGGTGAAGAAGTTGTGGCGGACCGGAACGCGTTCGACTTCATCCTCGATGATCAGCGTTGTGGGTTCATCGATTCGTTTCACCCGCTCCATCGGATACCGCCCGAGATGCCAAGGACGGTGCTCCCCTGTGAGCCGCCGCCAGGCCGGGCGAGTCCCACCCACGCCGAGTTGATTGCGCACGGCCACAGCCAGATCTTGGCGCTTCGACCTCGGTGCGAGCGGAAGGTCCACCGGCAGGTCGTAGCTCGTCGTGACGGTTGCGAGTCCAAAACCTCCCTTGATCAGCGGATTGCTCAGACCCTGGCGATTGCGCTCCAGCACACCGGCCTTGGTAGCGACAGCGTGATCGTCGACGTCCGATTCGGCAAACGAATGCGCTGTCGCCGAGAAACCCAGTGTTCCTATGTAACGAGCCACCACGGTCGCGATCTCCATGGCTCGGAGGTCCGAAACAGCCTGGCCGCCGCCGGAAACCCAGGCGTACCCGGGCTCGTCGGGTGTAATCCCTCTCTTGTGCGCCACCAGGATCGAGATCGCATGGGTGTGACCCTCTATCGGTGCCGCTTCCCACGACTCGTCCCACGTTGTGGTGACGCCAACAAGATCCGCATCCAGGAAGTAGCAGTATCCCTTGAGGTTGGCGACCGACGCCTCCGGCGAGGGACTCTCGGCTCGTGCCCCCGACACCGGGGCGGTCCGACATGCCCCGAACACATCGATGATCGGCTCGAGCACATGCGTGAACGATGACGGTCCAGCCCGAGGTTCATCTCCTCGACGGTCGTCGGGAGAAGGAAACTCTTCGAGGGCCAAGGTCCGCGGCAGCCTCTCACTCGGCAGAGGGCCGGCAGAAGCTGGGCGCTTCCGATTGGAGAAGAGTCGGATATCAATGCCTCCGGTCAGGACGTCGGCGTGTGCCGCTGCTGGGCTAGTTCGTACTCAGATGCTGAATGCCTGTTCGAACATCGAGAGCGTCTTGGCCCAGCTCGATTCGGCCGCGTTCTCGTCGTATGTCGGATATCCGGGCCAGCTGAAACCGTGGTCGGCCCCAGGGAAAGTCGAGACCTCGACGTGGCCCAAGTCGGCAACCGCATCCAGGAATGGTTGGTGCATTGCGATCGACTGAACTTCGTCGGCCTCTCCAATCCCGAGGTAGAGGGGCCGATCGAGGCCGCTGGCACTGAGATGTGGTGAGTGGTCTTCGGAATCAACGAGAAAGGACGGATGCCAACCGGCGCCGGCTACGACTCGGTCGGGATACCGCTCCATGGCCCGATACACGGCTCGAGCTCCCAGGCAGAAACCGATGACGGCGTAGTCGACGTCGGCCCCGACGCCCGCAGCAGCAAGCGCACACTCGGCGTCGCGTTGAATCTGATCGTCGGTCATGGTTGAGATCCAGCCCATGATCGTTGGCCGGGCATCGGGGTTGCCGGCCATGTCCTCCGGTTCGAAGAACAGCAGGCGACCGTGACGATGATGGAGGTCGGGAGTTACAACTCGATAGCCGTTCCCCGCCAAGCGCGCCATGAACTCTCGAGTTGCAGGCCGCAAACCCGGCGCGTCGATGAACAACAAGACGGTCGGCCAGTCGGCACCTTCGCCACTCGCTGGTGACGTGGGCTGGGTAATCACCACCGCCATGTCGCCATCGTCGGTGGGCGTGTCAATCGTCTGTTCTTCAATCTCCATGCCGCGAACGTACTCGCCTAGACACGGTTGCCGCCCTGACTCCACGTTTTGCCCGACCGCGACCCAGCTCAGGCTCGCTGAGCGGAGCTAGTCAGCAGCGTCTGCGGACTCAGCGGACACATGCAATTGAAGCCGCCGCAACAACTCGACCAGGTTTGTCCTCTCCCCTTCGTCCAATGCCTTGATGATCTGCAACTCGTTGTCCGCGTGGTCCAGCAACGCGGCATCGACCACGGCCATTCCTTGTTCGGTAAGCGCGACCAACACCTGGCGACCATCACTCTCGCTCTTGTTTCGCTTCACGAACCCACGAGCCTCGAGCCGATCGATGCGATTGGTCACTGCTCCCGAAGTGATCATCATCGAGTCCAGTAGTTGTCCTGGCGTCAGTTGATGGGGCTCCCCGCTCCGCAACAACGTCGCCAAAAGGTCGAACTCCCAAGACTCGAGACCATGCTCGGCAAATACCGAGTTCAGGAGGGGCCGAATTTCTCGCTCCAGCCGCGTTATGCGGCCGATGATCGCCATTCCCGTCACGTCCACGTCGGGCCGTTCGACAGCCCACTGGGCCACGATCTCGTCGACCTTGTCTGTTTCCACAGCCAAGAGCATAGTTGGATTTCTCAACATCGAGAGATTATCTCTTGACATTGAGAGAGTTAGAGGTAGATTTATCTCAACGTTAAGAGATTGATTCACCACCTTCCCCTCTCAGGAGGTCCAGCCAAGTGAGGGCCACTTCGTCCCCGAGCCAGAACACGCTGATAGCCGTCACCGCGCTCACGCCGATGGTGTGGGGTACGACCTACATCGTGGCGACCGAGCTGTTACCGACGGGTAGGCCGCTGTTGGCCGCCGTCGCACGCGCGCTCCCCGTGGGGCTGGCGTTCGTTTTGTGGTCCCGACAGCTACCGGTCGGAGTCTGGTGGTGGCGCAGCGCGTTGCTTGGCTTTCTGAACATCGGGGCGTTCTTCGCTCTGCTGTTCCTGGCAGCCTTCAGACTGCCGGGCGGAGTCGCTGCGACGGCCGGCGCCATCCAACCGCTCCTCGCGGCGGCCTTTGCCACCGCGATCATTGGCGAGCGGTTCAAGAGGCGCACTGCCATAGCCGGTGTCATGGGCATCGCCGGAGTTGCGCTCCTGGTGCTCCAACCCGGCGCCGAAATCGACGAGCTGGGGATAGGGGCGGCGCTCGCCGGCGCTACGTCGATGGCGCTCGGGATCGTGCTGACCAAACGATGGGGCCGGCCCGTCGACCTGGTGACATTCACCGGATGGCAACTGACCGCCGGCGGGTTGATGTTATTGCCGATCGCGCTTCTCGTCGAAGGCCTCCCCGACGCTCTGACCGCGGCGAATCTCGGTGGATTCGTTTGGTTGTCAGCGGTGGGGACCGGGCTGGCGTACGTGAACTGGTTCAGGGGCGTGCAAGCGCTTCCCGTCGCTGTCTCCAGCTTCCTGGGTCTGTTGAGCCCACTCGTTGCGACGATCGCCGGCTGGGTGGTTCTCAGCGAATCGCTGACGACCATGCAACTGATCGGAGCCCTTCTCGTGCTGGCAGCTGTGATCTCGCCCCAACTGAACATGAGCCGGGTGCGGCTCCGTCGCTCACCAGCTCGTACCCACCACCGAAGTGTTCTTCCGACCAACCAGCTTCCGACTGTTCCCCAGTCGGTGGACCTCGCCACTACAGACTTTGCTCCAAACGGTCGAGCGTGATCATGGCTTCGAGGCCCTGGCGCACGGATGCGTTCGGTTCGCGACGCTCGGCGATCGCTGCGAAGAACTCGCGATCCTGAAGCTCGACGCCATCGAGCGAGACATCCACACCAGACACGTCGATGGCGTTTTCCTCGCCGTCTACGAGGTCGTCGTACCGAGCGATGTACGTGCCGTTGTCACAGATGTACCGGAAGAAGGTGCCCAGTGGGCCGTCGTTGTTGAACGAGAGCGCCAGCGAACACACCGCTCCGGACGGAGCCGTCATTCCCATTGACATGTCCATGGCGATACCCAGTTCTGGGTGTGGGGGTCCCTGAAGTGCGTAGACGCGATCAGCGATCTCACCTGTCTGATACTGGAACAGATCGACCGTGTGACAAGCGTGATGCCAAAGCAGATGATCGGTCCAGGTCCTGGGCTGGCCCAGGGCGTTCTTGTTCTCGCGCCGGAAGAAGAAGGTCTCGACGACAAGGTGTTGAAGCTTCAGCTCTCCGCTGCTGATCCGATTGTGGATCCACTGGTGAGAGGGATTGAACCGGCGGGTGTGGCAGACCATCGCCGTCAACCCGGACCTCTCGGCAACGTCGACGAGCTCGCGACTGTCAGCGAGGTTGTCGGCCATCGGGATCTCAACCAGGACGTGTTTGCCGGCACTGAGTACCTGGATCGCCTGAGAAGCGTGTAGCTGGGTGGGTGTTGCCAGAATCGCTGCCTCGACTCCGGGCACGGCGAGTGCCTCGGCGAGGTCCAGCGTCCAATGCGCGATGCCGGCCTCCTCGGCAAACGCCTGGGTGTCCCCTTCGTTCCCGCCTGCCAGCGAGACGACCTCGACGCCATCGATCCGGGAGACGCCGGCCAAGTGTTTCCGAGCGATCGCGCCTTCACCAGCCAAGACAACCTTCATACGATCCCCAACCTGCCTCCTACGAGGCGACAACTGTTCGGCTACCGGGGCCGACACTAACGCGACCGCGTGGAGTCGGTCAGTCCGGGTCGGGCAACTCGGGCACACCGTGGGCGAGGACCGAATCGAGGCTGGCAACGGTGGCTCGCGTCATCGCCGCTTCGACGCCCAGCTCGCCGAGAAGATCCACCGCAGCCTCCATCTCTGCCTTCCGGCGAAGCGCATGGGGCGACGTTCCTTCGACAAGTCGGCGTAAGAATGTTTCGTCGGCGTTCGTGAACTCTGTTGCGAGATTTTGCCAGGTTGATTCGGCCAACCCGGCCTCGTTGGCAGCATGCATTGCCTCGATGACGACCGCTGCGATTCCCTTCACGGCCACGCTGCGAATGAGCTTCCTGGCGGCGGCCTGGCCCGGCTCGTCGCCTGCGAACTCGACCGGCATGCCGTACTGAACCATTGTCGAGACGAAGTCGGCGGCTCCGGCGCCGGAAGCCAGCGCAGGAGTACGGACTCCTTTGTCGGGGACCGTGCTCATCAGGGCGATGTCGACGAACCTGATGCCGCGTTCAGATGCCGTCGAGCCGAGCTCGCGCTTCAGCGCCGGCGCTGCCGTCGATAGGTCGGCATACAACGTTTGGGTTGGTATCCGATCCAGACACTGCTGCATTGCCATGGTCGCGTCGCTCGCTGCGGTAACTGCCAAGACAACCTCTGCCGCGGCGACGGCGGTGCCTGGGTCATGAACCCGATTGACGCCAGCGGGATCAGGTACTGAGGCAGGATCGAATCCCCAGACCTCGGCGCCGGCAACTGCGAGGTCAGAGGCGATCTCGCTGCCGGCCTCTCCGAGCCCGAGCACCGCAAACCGAGTCACCACCCGAGGGCCCAGTCGAGAATGCGCGAGCCCAAGAGCGCCGCGCCACCAAGGGAATTTGAGTGACAGATCACGACCAGGCTCCGATCTCAGCCGAAACGAGCGAACTACCAGAGTAAACGCCGACCACGATCGATCGACAGGCTGGCAGGACCGGTCGAAGGGGCGGATTACCATCCACCACGCGATGCTTCCAAAATCCCATCTTCTTGCCACACAGGGTCATGAAGCTCTGCGGGCGGCCCCGATCTGATCACCGTGGCCAACCACAGTCAACCCAAGATTCTGGCGCTCTGGGCCGTCCCCCGGTCCACCTCGACCGCCTTCGAGTGGATGATGCGCACACGGGGCGACATGAGCTGCTGGCACGAACCCTTTGGCGAGGTCTGGTACCAGGGCGAGATCCCGGACTGGCCACGTCTGCAGCCGGACAGCGTTCGCACCCCAGGCCTCACATACGAGTCAAGGTGGGCAGAGCTGCTAGCCGACCTCGAACGGGGTCCGGTATTCATCAAGGACTTCCCCCACTACCTCGACGCGCTCCGGTCCGATGAGTTCCTCTCCCACTTCGACCACAGCTTCTTGATTCGAGACCCGGCCCGCACGATCACATCGATGTACAAACACTGGCCGGACTTCGACATCCGTGAGACCGGCTTCGTCGAACAACGCCGGCTCTTCGACGAACTCACGGAGCTGATTGGAAACGCACCTCCAGTCATCGACAGCGACGACTTGTTGACCAACCCAGAAGGGGTCGTCGGCGCCTGGTGCGATGCGGTCGGCATCCCGCAGCGGCCCGAGGCCTTGCGATGGGAGCCAGGCCCTCGCGAAGAGGTGAGCTGGTGGGACGGAGGGGCCTTCCACGAGAACCTCAAAAATTCGACGGGGCTAACCGCTCAGCCACGGACCTCTATCGACATCTCCGAGGCGCCTGCCCGGGTCCGATACGTCTACGAGCAGCTCCGCCCGCACTACGAACATCTCTACGCACACCGAATCGCGGTCACATGAGGACCCGGACCCAACGCCAGCCGAACAGTGGGGCAAATAGCAACTCTCACGAACGGGCTACACCGAGATGACGGCTTTGCCTGTGAGCGTGCCCGCCTCCATCGCATCGATGGCGTCGGGGACCTGTTCGAGGGAATAACTCTCGCCGATCACGGGCACGACGGTCCCGTCGGCCAGGTACTCGGCCAAGGGTTCGATGTATTCGAGTGATTCTGAGCTGACGAAGAAGGTGAACCGTTGGCTGGCGAAAGGTGACGCCAGTGCCGCACCGATCTGACGCTCTACCCCGCCGGTGAACTGACCTCCGCCTTCGCCTCCGACCATGACCAGCGAACCATCGGTGGCGAGGGCCCGGCGAAGCGTGGCCAGCGGATTACGGCCGCCGATGTCGAGAATCAAGTCGTACCTCTGGTCGCCCTCATCGATCGCCGTCGTCGTGTAGTCGATGACCCGATCGGCACCCAGAGATCGGACAAAGTCGAGCTTTGCCGTGCTGGCGACGCCAGTAACGGTCGCGTCGAGCGCCTTTGCGATTTGGACTGCGAAAGAACCGACGCCACCGGATGCGCCGATGACGAGCACGTGCTGGCCTGCTTCGAGCCGCCCCACCTTCGTCAGGCCCTGAAGCGCTGTGATGCCGCTGATCGTGGCCACCGCTGCGTGTTCAAAGGAAAGACTGTCGGGCTTCTTGACGAGCTTCGACGCTTTCGCCCTGGCAAACTCGGCGAACGAGCCGTCGGCCACTCCAAACACCGCATCACCGACTGCGAGCCGGGTGACGTCACTCCCAACGGCCACAACACGCCCGGCAACATCTGACCCCAGAACTTGTTGTTTGGGGCGAGAGAGCCCGTACCCCATGGCCCGTACAAGGTAGGGAAGCCCGGTCATCAGGTGCCAGACACCACGATCGAGGCCCGCTGCCACCACCCCGACCAATACCTCGTCCGAATCGATGGACGGGCGGTCGATCTCCTCGACCTTGAGAACGTCCGTTGATCCATACTCGCGCCCAACAACTGCCCTCATCTTCGGTTTCGGGCTCGGAGCCGGTGGATTCGCGTTGTCCTGCATCTCGTCACCTATTGGCTCATGGCTTGGCTGGCTCACCACAACACTGGGAGCCAATCCACCCTAGACGTGGCGGCCTTCAGTGCCGCACGCGCCCGGAGCAAGCTGGCTCGTTCAGCCTTCTATTTCATACGGCGCCTCAACCCGCCTCGGCCGCCAGTCGATCGGTTACAGAGATCATCCAGTCAGTCAGCGCTGGGCCTCCGTGGCCTTCTTCTTCGCAGATGTACAGAACCGAGCCGTCGATCTCTGCCGCCAGCTTCACAGCGATGTCTACGGGCGCGCTGATGTCACGGCGACCGTGCGCCATGAACGTCGGGATTCCCGCCAACTTGTGGGCGTTGCTGATCAGCTGACCGTTCTCCAAGAACCCAGCGTGACCCCAGTAGTGGGTCACGACTCTCGACAAGCCGAGACGGAACGTCGGCTCTGCATTTCTGAGGCTCGGTTCATACCCGTCAGGGATCGACACATGCACGTCTTCCCAGTCGCACCAAGCCAGAGCCGCCGCGTTATGAACCAACGAGTCGGGGTTCATCAGGAGTCGGTTGTAGGCCAGAGCCAGGTTCCCGTGGCGCTGGTCTTCGGGAAGCAAGTCCACGAACTCCCGCCACTGCTCAGGGAACAGTCGACCCATCGCACGGGTGGCCCAGTCGACTTCCGACTCACTGGTCGTTACCACGCTGGCCAGCAACAACTCCGTCACAACCAGTGGGTGAGCCTGCGCGTAAGCAAGGCCCAAGGTCGTCCCCCACGAACCGCCCCAGACGAGCCACCGGTCAATGCCCAGGAACTCCCGCAGCCGCTCGATGTCGTCGATCAGGTCTTGGGTCGTATTCGCCGAGAGATCGACTTCGGGCTCGGCGGCGCTCGGGGTGTTCATCCCGCAGTTCCGCTGGTCGAACTGAATGACCCGGTACTCCGTCGGATCGAACAGTTGCCGGTGCCGCGCTGCCGAACCCGCTCCAGGTCCCCCATGCAGGAGCACTGCAGGCTTGCCGTCGGGGTTCCCCGCAACTTGCCAGTGGATAGCGTGCCCGGCACCGACCTCCAGCATCCCGCCGTCGAACGGCTCGGTACGTGGGTATCTCGAGGTCACCATCGCCGAAGTCTGACACAACGCAACAGCGCCAAACCGCTGCCGACCGTGACAACAGTTGGCGTCAGAGGTTCGTCAGGTAGTCGAGGGTCTCGGCCTCGGACACCACGTCCGCGTACTTGGCATCCAAGTCGAAGAGGTTCGACTCGTGAACACCCTCATCACGATCGCCGACAGCCTCACGCACAACGATCGGAATGAAGCCGTGTTGGCAAGCGTCGAGCGCGGTAGCCCGCACACACCCACTGGTCGAAACGCCGGCATGGATGAGCGTGTCCACGCCCATCGATGTGAGCGTCGACGCCATCGACGTCCCGAAGAAGGCAGAAGCGTATTGCTTGGTAATCACAACTTCACCCTCAGCAGGCACGAGCCCCTCTCCCGGCTCAGCGAACGGGTTGCCCCGCACGAAACACTCGAGGGCTGCCACTTTGCGGAAGAATATCCCGCCGTCGGCACCTCCCGGCTGGTACTCGACGCGGGTGTGCAACACCGGGATGTCAACTGCTCGGGCTGCCCTGAGAACCCTCACCGCGGAAGCCCTCGCGTCCTCCACTCCGGCATAGAGCGGGGCCTCGGGATCGAGATAGGCCTGGCAGAAATCGATGATCACCAGCGCTGGGCGTTTGCCGAAACCCAGCCGTCCCGCGAACCCGGCTCCTTTGTAGTCATCGTCGAGCGATGTCACGAGCCGCTCCCCTCAGTTTCGGAGCCGCCTTCTGGCGCTGCGACGATCCCCTCGTCGATCAGCCGCTCTATGGCAGTGTCATCCAGTTCCAGGATGTCACGCAAAATCTCCGCGTTGTGTTGGCCCAGCGCCGGACCCGACCAATCAACTGTCCCTGGCGTCTCCGACAGCTTGGGCACGACATTTTGCATGGGGAGGGAACCGAAGTCGCCGCTGTCGACCCAAGTGATCGCGTCGCGTGCCGCAAAGTGCTCATCAGCGAGCATCTCGGGAGCGCGGTACATACGGCCGTTGGGAACAGCATGCTCATCCAACACTCGCTGGAGCTCCTCTGAATTCACGGTGGCGGTCCATTTGGAGATCAGATCGTCCAGCTCGAGTTGGTTGTCGCCGCGAGCGATGTGTGTTGCGTAGCGAGGATCGGTGCCCAGCTCTGGTCGTCCCATCGCCTCGGCGAGGCGCCGCCACACAGTGTCCTGATTCCCCGAGATCAGGTGCATTTTCTCGTCGGCTGTTGGGTAGACGTTTGCGGGAGCGATGTTGGGAATGAGCGACCCCGTTCGCTCCCGGATGAACCCAGCCACGTGGTACTCGGTCAGCAGCGACTCCATCACGGCGAGCACCGATTCGTAAAGCGCCGCATCGACAACCTGGCCCTTGCCGGTTCGATCGCGAGCATGGAGGGCGCTGAGAGTACCGATGGTTGCGAACATTGCCGTCAGCGTGTCGCCGATGCTTATGCCCGTTCGGCTCGGCATCTTGTCGGGGTCGCCAGTCGTGTACCGGATTCCGCCGACTGCCTCACCAATCGCCCCGAAGCCCGGCTGGGTTGAGTACGGACCAGTCTGGCCGTAGCCCGACACCCGAGTGATCACGAGGCGCGGGTTGATCTCGTGCAATACGTCGGGGCCGAGACCCCACTTCTCCAACGTGCCGGGGCGGAAGTTTTCCAAGAGCACGTCGGCCTCGACTACCAGGTCCCTCACCAGCTGTTGGCCGGCCTCCTCCCGAAGATTCACCGTCAAAGACTTCTTCCCCCGGCCGACGACGGGCCACCACAGTGACTTGCCGTCTGCTTTCTCCTGACCCCAAGCCCGCATCGGGTCACCACTGCCGGGTGGCTCGATCTTGATCACCTCGGCGCCGTGATCGGCAAGTTGTTGTCCACAGAACGGTCCCGCGAGCAGGGTTCCCAGCTCGATGACCCGAAGGTCGGAAAGTGCTCCACTCATGGCAGTCGTACACTCCTAGGCGCATGGAACGAGTCACGCTTGTCGAGGTCAGCCCTCGAGACGGGCTGCAGGCTGATCCCGCAGACCTCACTGCGAGCCAGAAGATCGAAATGATCGATCGACTGGCCGATGTTGGCCACAGCCGCATCGAGGCTGCAAGTTTTGTCAGCCCGAAGGCGGTCCCCAAAATGGCCGACGGCGACGAGGTCCTGGCGGGCCTCCAGCGGCGGGATGGCGTCGTCTACAGCGCGTTGGCGCTGAACGTCCGTGGTGTCGAACGGGCGCTCGAGGCCGGCGTTGACGAGGTCACCGGCGTAGTGGTGGCGTCGGAGACGTTCTCCCAGCGAAACCAGGGGGCATCGATCGCCGAAGCGGTCGAACGCTGGCGAGATATCTCGGCTGCCGCACAGAACGCAGGCGTCAGAACCTCCATCACGGTGTCTGCAGCCTGCGGCTGCCCTTTCGAAGGCCGCGTCCCACCTGAGCGGGTCGTCGCTATCGCTGCGGAGGTCGCGGAGACCGAGCCTGATGAAGTAGCCCTGGCCGACACGATCGGTGTGGGCGTGCCGACCCAGGTAGCGGCCCTCTTCGAAGACGTCCACCAACGGGTAGGGGGAATCGACCTCAGGGGTCATTTCCACAACACCCGCAACACAGCGCTCGCGAACATCGCGGCTGCGCTCGATGTTGGCGTGCGCGTCTTCGACACCAGTGCCGGAGGGGTAGGAGGGTGTCCGTTCGCCCCCCGTGCAACCGGCAACGTCGCGACTGAAGATGTGGTCTACATGTTGGACGAGATGGGGTACGACACGGGCGTCGACCTCAACGCCGCGATTGGGCTCACCGAGTGGCTCGAGACTCAACTCGGACACGGCATCCCGGGCCTGGTGGCCAAGGCAGGCGGCTTCCCGCCGGGTGATTGAACGCATCACGATCTCACCCGAGCGGCCTGCAGAGCATCGATGACCGCGGCACACGAGGTGACCTCACCGACCGTCGCCATCGACGCCAACGCCGCTTCATGGGCATCGTCGGTGAACGCCGCGCACCCGTCGGCTATCACGATCGTGTCGATGTCGAGCACGTGAGCAGCCCTTACGGTCGACTCGACCCCTCCATTAGTGACGATGCCGGCAACCAACAACGACGTGACCGCAAGTCTGTCGAGCACAAAAGCCAGCCGACTTGCGTGAAAGGCTGAATAAGCAACCTTCTCGACAGTCACGTCTGCCGGAGCCAACTCTTCCAGCAGCTGTTGTCCCCAGCTCCCGGGAGCGAAGTCGCCTGATGCGAGAAATGGGCGGAGGTCTCTGAGGTGATCGGAAATCAGCGGGCCGTCGGGACCAGGCACCAGCGTGAACAACGTCGAGACCACCGGCACCGAACTGCTGCGCGCTGCTTCCACCACTGGGACCAGCCGCGCCGGCAACACCGAGATGGAGGCAGCCGCGACCCCGCCTCGGCTGTAGGCCCCCTGCGGATGAACGAAATCGTTCTGCAGATCGATAAGGAGCAAGGCCGTACGGTCGACCTCAATGCCGCTCATGTCGCACCTATCAATAGGTTGCCCAACGAATCGACCTCGGCGCCGAAACCGGGCTCAATGACCACGGTGGCATCCGGCTGCTCGAGCACCGCCGGCCCCACGACCGACCAGCCCGCCGGAAGCTCGAGCCGGGGGTAGACGGGCGTGTCGTGCCAGCTACCGTCGAAGAAGACCTTCCGCCGGCTGGCGACCGGCGCGACCGAGGTCGTTGGGGCCAAGGCCGCCGAATCCAGCTTCGGTCGAAACCCGACTATGGCACTACGCGACGCCACGACTCGTGCCGCGATGCCTTCGAGTACCCGTCCATACGTCTTCGCATATGCCTCATCGAAATGGCGCTGGACATTGGCAGTAGTGAGTTCTGCGCTTGTCGCCAGCGGCACAGAAACGGTATGGGTCTGGCCCGCGTAGGCCATCTCGAGCTCATGGGTCACCACAACGTCGTCCAAGGCCAACCCGGATCGTTCGAGGAAAGTGCGCAGATCACCCTCGGCCGATCGAAGCCGAGCCTCTAGGTTGAAACCGTCCAAATCGGCGACCGGAACATCCACGGAATGGACCACGTCGTGTCGAATATCGGCGATGGCACAGCCGATCGCGCTGGTAACACCGGGGTACCTGGGCACCAGCGCTTGTGCGAGGCCAACTTCGCTGATCAGCCCGCACGCGTGGAGCGCGCCGGCGCCGCCAAACGGCATCGCAACAAATGCACCCGGGTCATGGCCTCGCTCTATCGAGACCAAACGGATCGCCCCGGCCATCCGGCTGGTCGCCACCCGCAACACGGCCTCGGCGGCGGCGTCGAGACCCAAATCGAGCTTCTCGGCTACGTGGGTCGAGATGGCTGCTTTGGCGAGGTCCATGTCGAGCCGGTCCAACCCGCCGATGGGAGCGTCCGCGTTGATCCGACCCAAGACCAGTTGTGCGTCGGTGACGGTGGGACGATCGTTTCCACGCGCATAACAAGCTGGGCCGGGATTCGAGCCGGCCGACTCCGGACCAATTCGCAACAACCGGCCGTTGTCGACCCAGGCAATAGAGCCACCCCCAGCGCCGATGGTTGAGATCTCGATCATCGGTGTGCGGATCACAAGGCCGAAGTCCACGCTCGCTTGTGCGCTGGTAACCGTCCTGCCCTCGGCAATGACGGCAACGTCGAAGCTGGTTCCGCCCATGTCGCAGGTGATCACGTTCTTGAAACCGGCCTCTTCTGCCAAATGGGCGCTGGCTATCACTCCGGCGGCAGGGCCGCTCAACGCAGTGCGGACGGGTAGCTGCCGCGCAGCAGCGGCGGTCATAACGCCGCCGTTCGACTGCACGATCGAGAACTGCCCCGCAAACCCCCCGCCGTGAAGCGCCACCTCCAGATCACCGAGGTAGTCGCCGACAACAGGCTGCAGATAGGCGTTCAGCACGGCCGTCGACGTGCGTTCGAACTCCCTGACCTCCGGCAACAACTCGGCCGACGCTGTCACGTGATCGTTGGGCCACACTTCCCGAACAGCGGCAACCGCTGCTTGTTCGTTGTGATCGTTCGCGTACGCGTTGATGAAGGCCACACAAATGGCCTCAGCTCCGGCTTCCAACAACTCGACCGCCCTGCTCTTGACCTCGGCGGGATCAACTGCGATCACAACAGTTCCGTCGGCCCCAATCCTTTCGGCGACCTCGAGCCGCAGGTCTCGAGCAACGACTGGTTCGAAGTCTCCCCAAAGCCCCCAGGTGTTGGGACGATCGCGGCGGCGCATCTCGAGGACGTCCCTGAACCCGGCTGTGGTGATCAAGCCTGTTTGCGCACCCGCCCTCTCGATGAGAGCGTTCGTCCCGACCGTTGTGCCGTGGATCAGGGCTGCGACCCCATCGAAGCCGTCAACCGCTTCGGCAACCCCGGCGATGAAACCGCGTGCTTCGTCTCCCCGCGTGGAGGACACCTTGGCAACGCGAAAAACCCCCGTTGCCTGATCGAGCGCGAACACGTCGGTGAACGTGCCACCGACGTCTATACCGACTACATCGTCTCCGGAGTGGCTCACGGCTCGACTCCGTACTCGCGCACCGCGGAATCCCTCGTCACATAACCCAGGCGGAGATCACGTTCGATGTCTGCCGGGTCACGCTCGGCCGGGTCCCCGTAGCCTCCACCACCCGGCGAAAAGATCCGAACGCTGTCACCCTGTTCGAGGTTCACCCCGACGATCTTCGAGACAAGCGGTGGCACTAGACGCGCCCCTCCGATCATGAACTCGATCTCGTTTCTTGCCGCTCCGGATCCCCCCGCCACACCCGGGGGGCCAAAACGGCCTCGGTCGCCGAACGCAAACACTTCGGCCTCGTCGGCGAGCAGTTCGATCTCGTACTCAGCGCCAAGACCACCACGGTGACGGCCGGGGCCACCGCTGTCGGGCCGCAGTGCCCACCTCGTGTATCGGATCGGGTACGCGGCTTCCAGGATCTCGATCGGTGGAATGGTTGCGGTCGACAACGGCGCGTTGCCATGGGTGAGGCCATCACTATGTGGATTACCACCCAGGCCTCCTCCATAGAAGGTGAACATCACCCATCGTTCACCGGCCTCGCCCCGACCAGCAATCGAGAGGGCGTTGATGGTTCCGTACGAAGCACCGTTGCTGACGTCGGGATCGGCCATGGCAAGGGCGCTGAAGATGCAGTCCATGACTCGGAGGATCGTCTCGGTGTACCCCGCCACCGGGCGCGGCCACTCCGCGTCCAGTAGTGACCCCTCGGGAATGATGACCTCAACCGGTTCGAGACATCCGGCGTTCGCCGGCACGTCGACGAAGATGTGTTTGAGGCCCACGTAGCAGGCGGCGACAGCGGTCGACCGCGAGATGTTGATCGGCCCGGCGACGGCCGACGAGGTTCGCGTGAAATCGAGAACCAACCTGTCACCGTTAATGGTCAGGTCAAGGGCGACGGTGACGGGTTCATCGGTCGAACCGTCATTGTCGAGGTAGTCCTCCACCGAGAAAGTCCCGTCAGGGAGATCGGCGATACCGGCCCTCATCAGATGGGCAGCTCGTGACGTCATCTCATCGAACGCGGAGCGAACCGTTGACGCTCCGAATTCGTCGATCAGTTCGCCGAGGCGCTTGGTCCCGAGGTCCAACGCGTTCAACTGGCCGTTTAGATCGCCGTAGACGTTGGTGGGGACTCGACTGATGGAACAGATCAGGTCCACGACATCGGTTCGCAGCTCGCCTCGGTCCCGCAGCCGCATGGGTGGGATGAGTACGCCTTCCTGAGCACTTTCGGTGGCCGATGGGTTGTAGTTGCCCGGGACCGCGCCACCGACATCGGTGTAGTGCCCCACCGAGGCCAGCCAACAGAACAGCTCGCCATCGTGGAAGAACGGCTGGACGAGCTTCATGTCGTTCAGGTGGGTCCCGCCCCTATACGGGTCGTTGAAGACCCAGATGTCACCGGACGCTGGCCCGCCGCCCTCTCGCGCCTTGTCGATCGTGAACTCCACAGCGCCGGCCATCGACCCAACGAACACTGGCAACCCGGCGCTCCCTTGAGCAACTGTCGCCCCAGTGTCTCTTTGGTAGATGCCATGCGAGGCGTCGTGGGCATCGGCGATGCTGGGATTGAACGCGCTGCGAAAGAGGGTCGCATCCATCTCGTCGACAAGTTGTTCCAAACGTCCGTGCAAGACGGCGAGTGTGACCGGATCCATGGGCAACCTCAGGACACCGGGCTGATGCTCTCTAGGCCAGCCAAGATGTCGCGGGTTGATTCTGTCGCGTCCAGCCCATGGAAATCTGTCACGAGGCGGTCACGAGCCTCGTCACCGATGAGTCCGACAACGTTGTCGGCGAACTTGGCCGCCAACTCACCGTCGGTCAGCGGACGTTCACTGCCGCCGCGATTGCTCAGCACCTCCTTGTAGAGGCGCTCACCGGACCGGGTCTCTACCTCGAGCCGAGCCGGGAACTGATTCGGATAGATGTCGAGCAGCGATTCGTCGCCGGCGACCGACACCCGTGCCATCACGGCCCTACGGTCCTCAGCACGGGCAAGTTCGTCGGTGAAGTCGGCGAGGCCCACCCCTAGCCCGCCGCCACCGAAGAGGCCGGCGGCAACAGCATATGGTCCGCTGAACTGGGCTTGGTACCCCGTCTCGGGCCTTCGTTTTGTCTCTATCGGGTCGCCGATCGTCCTGACCGTGGGCGGCGCAACGTGGAGAGTCGCGCTCGAAACTTCGTCGACATGGAGACCATCGGCTCGCAGCGCCATGGCAGCGTCAATGGCGGTGTGGGTGAAATGGTTGGCGGGGTACGGCTTGTAAAAGATGCGTGCAGCTTCCCATTCCTCGCCGAGGCCAGCGACGGTGATCGCGACGTTCGCCCGGTCTCCCAGGAAGGCCTCGTAGAGGCCAAACCGACCTTCGATGGCCGTTGGAGGTCCCGTGATCCCCCGCGCTGCAAGTTGTGCCGCGGTCACTCCGGCCCGAGCCGCCCATCCGCAATGCAGCCGTTTGACCGTGCCGCCGGCACGGTTGGCTTCGATGATGCCGCTCGCCATGCTGCAGGCGATCCCCATCGCATGTTGGGCCAACTCAGGACTTCGGTCGATCAGCCGACTGGCGGCAGCAGCAGCCCCCACAGCACCACAAATCGAGGTGGCATGTTGACCTCGCTCGAAATAGATCGACTGGCGTCCCTCGACGTCGTAGCCGCCCATTCCCAATCGGACGGCGATCTCGAGCCCGACGGCTACAGCGGCCAGTAGTTCGCTGCCACTCGAGTCTCGCCATTGAGCCATCGCCAATGCAGCCGGAACAACAGGAGCACTGGGATGGAGGATCGAAGGCAGGTGGGTGTCGTCGTAGTCGAGCGAGTGCGCAAGCACGCCATTGACGAAGGCCGCCTCGGCTGCGGATAGACGCACGCCCGCGCCGATCGCAGTCGCTTGCTGATTGGTCCCTTGATCAACAGCGAATTCTGTAGCCGCCCTGCTCGTGTCGAGGGTCGTCGCGCGCACCGCGATGCCCACGATGTCCAGAATCCGTGCGGGAATGCCGACGATGACCTCGGGAGGCACTTCGCCCGCGGCAACGTTCGCGAGTTTCGAGAGGACTGGTTCGTCTTGGTTCATGCCAACGCGAGGGGTCGAGCCGGTGCACCAGTGGCGCCCTGAAGGTTCAGATGCGCCAGGACGAACACGAACTCGTACGCACCGGCTGCCGCCAACCCGTCGAGATCCAGTGCCTCGATGATGTTGATGCCCGCTTCGACGAGAAGAACTCGATGAGCGGGGAGCAGGGCATGGCCCTCGCCCGCGGGGAGGCACTCGAAGGCGATCGTGTCAGCTCCGGCGAGCGCCACTCTCTTTCCTGCGAGCCAGTTGGCGCCGGCTTCGCCAACGCCGGGCACTCCGCTGCCAGCTCCCCGATAGGTATCCGGTTGATCGAAGTGCGCTCCCCACCCACTTCTGATCAGCACCGCGTCGCCAGGGCCGACGGGAGTGTTCTGTCGATCGATGGCTGCTTCTAGGTCAGCGACACCAATCTCGTAGGCCGCCTCGCAGATATCAGTACCGAGAACAGCCGGCACATCGAGCAGCACACCCCGGCCTACGAACGGAGGCAGCTCCTGGATGCCAAGGACATCGAAGCGGCCAGTCGCCTGGGCATCGTTTGCCGAGACCCCTCCATAGAGGCGGCCGTCGTGGCTGACGTGAGCGAGCGCATCCACGTGGGTGCCGACGTGGCAGCCGGTCGTGAGCAGGTCCGCTGCGGCTGAGCCTCCATCGGCGCGCACTCGATCGCCGTGGCGGCGGTCGAGGCAGTGGCGGTAGGTCGGGTGATTCGGTGACTGGGCCATGCCGTTCGCCATCGGCCGGCCGAGGTCGAACACGGTTGCCTGCTCGACGAGACCAAGTAGCTCGGACACCTTGGTCATGCCACGACTCCCGCGGCTCGGAGGTCTGCGAGACGATCGGCGCTCAGCCCCAACTCGCTGCCCAGGACCTCGTCGGTGTCTGCGCCCAGCGATCTACCCGTATGCCGGATCTCACCCGGCGACTCGGACAACCCGAACACAACGTTCTGCATTCGAACGGGACCGAGCTCGGCGTCGTCCACGGTCGCAACTGCTCCGCGCGCCTGCACCTGCGGATCGTCGATGTATTGCACCACGTCGTACACGGGGGCAAGCGCGACATCGGCGGCGGCGAAAGCGTCGATGACTTCGGTGGTTGACCGCTCCCCAATCCACGCGGCCACCGATGCATCTATCTCCTCGACGTGTTCGGCTCGACCAGCGCCGGTGGCGAACCAGTCCTCGTCGACCATGTCGCGCCGCCCGACCAACTCCATCGCTCGCCTTGCCACTGCGTCGGCACTGGTGGATACCGCTACCCAGTTGCCGTCACCAGTGAGATAGAGGTTTCGGGGAGCATTGTTCGCCGACCTGTTTCCCGAACGTGCCGCTACCCGACCAGTCTGGTCGTAGGTCACGACATGGGGCCCCAGAGCCATTGCGAGTGGTTCGAGGATGCTGAGGTCGACCACCTGGCCCTGACCGGTCCTGTCGCGGTGGCGCAGTGCCATCAGGATGGCCCCCACCGCAGTCATCCCGGCGAAGCTGTCGGCAAGACCGAACGGTGGCAGCGTCGGCGGCCCATCCGCATCTCCCGTTGCGTGAGCGAAGCCGCTCATCGCCTCGATCAGCGTGCCGAACGCGGGGCGGGAGGCGTACGGACCGGTCTGGCCGAACCCGGTCACTCGACACAGGACCAGACCGGGGTTGTCCTGGCTCAGACGGTCGTATCCGAGGCCCCATCGCTCGAATGTTCCTGGCCGGAAGTTCTCGACCACGACGTCAGCGCTGGCCGCGAGCTCGAGGAAGATCTCAGCGCCTTCGGGGGTCCCGAGGTCCAAGCCGACGCACCGCTTGTTGCGGGCCACCATCTTCCACCACAGCCCCTGGCCGTCCTTCTGGGCGCCGTGGCCTCTGAGGTTGTCACCCTTGGTCGGGTGTTCGATCTTGACGACGTCCGCGCCATAGTCTCCGAGCACCTGGCAGGTCAGTGGACCGGCCAGAACGGTGGATGCATCGAGGACGCGAAGGTCGTCAAGCGGCCCGGTTCTCGGCTGATTCATCGGTTCTCCAAAGCGGAACAGTGTTTCTCCCAGTGGAACACAACGCTCAGTCTCTCGCATGGCCAGGGGGAAGAGCAACCGGTAGGCGTACTAAAGTGATCCTCTCAGCGGAACGCCGGTCCACTACGGGCCCCGCGAACGCAAGCGGCAACACTTTCCAGACTCCAGGAGGAGTAGTGGCCAAGGCATCAACGGGACGGGGCGTGGCGACGATCGAGCGGGCAACCGACGTGCTGTTCCTGTTCGCCGAAGCCCCCGGCACGCTGGGAGTAACCGATATCGCCAACGAACTCCAGATATCGAAAGCGGTCGTGCATCGCATCGTCACCTCACTGTGCGACCAAGGTTTGGTCACGGCCGACCCTGTTACCCGGCGCTACTCACTGGGACCAGCGGTCATCCAGCTGGCCTCGGCGTACCTCGACAAACTCGACGTCCGCGCCATCGCCCTTGATGCCATGCACGAGTTGATGAACGAGACCAACGAGACCGCGACGCTCTCGATTCGCAACGGCGACCAGCGGGTCTATGTCGACCAAGTGACGCCACCACGCGAGGTGAAGATGACCGTGAAGGTCGCGGCTTCCTTCCCCCTCCATGCCGGGGCGTCCTCGAAGGCCTTCCTGGCTTGGCTCGGCGACGACGAGATAGAGCGTTACCTCACCGAACACGATCTCGAGGCTCTCACCGACCTGACCATCGTTTCGGAGAGCGATCTCCGCGCCGAGTTGCAGCGGATCCGCCAACAGGGCTTCGCAGTGTCTTTGGGGGAACGCCAGCGCGGCGCGGGTTCGGTGGCGGCGCCAGTCCTCGACCACACCAACCAGCCAGTCGCAGTGATCAGCGTGTGTGGACCGGTCGAGCGGTTCCGCGAAGAGGTCGCGAGCTCGGCTGCCGCGCTCGTCAGCGCGACTCGTGAGTTGTCGGCCAGACTCGGCGCCCGACCGAGCTCCGGCGGATGACACGCGACCGTCTCCGAGTTGCAGCGGTCCAGTTCGCAACTGGTGGAGACCTCGACGAGAACCTGGCGACGTGCCTCCGAATGCTCGACCAGGCCGTCGACGCCGGCGCCGAGTTGGTCGTCTTTCCCGAGTTCGCCAACCACATTTCGGTCTACGAGAGCGCCGAGCACTCTCGGGCCGTCGCCGTGGACCTCGAGGGAGCATGGATCGGCGCGCTGGCCGAAAGGGTTCGCTCGCACGGTGTTCATGTGGTTGTGACGGTCACGGTCCCCCGCAAGAACGATCGGATCACCGTGACCAACGTGCTCATCGGACCCGACGGAACCATCGTTGCAACTGCCGACAAGAACACTCTGATGGGCAACGAGCGTGCCTATCTGAGCGGCGCCGGCGGAGCAAACGATGTGGCCGAAACGGACTTCGGCGTGATCGGCCTGTACTCGTGCATGGACGGCGTGACCTTCGAGACGCCACGGGGTCTTGCAGTACGAGGAGCCCGGCTACTCACCAACAGCCTCAACTCGTTCGCAATCGACGAGGCCTCGCTGCACATCCCCGTTCGAGCTGTGGAAAACGGGGTGTTCATCGTGGCAGCCAACAAGGTCGGCGCTCTGTTGCCGCCCGATCTGGTCGACAACTTCAGCAACGCGCTGGGCGTTCCAGCCAACGCGCTGAACGGCGCTGGTGAGAGCCAGATCGTTGCGCCGGACGGGACTGTGATTGCCAAGGGACCACGGACAGGTGAAGCCGTCGTAGTCGCCGACTTGGACCTTTCACAGGCAGACACCGCACCGCTAGCCCACCGCCGACCCGAGATCTACAAACCACTGGCCAGCCCGGAAACCAAGAACCCGCGTGCCGACGTTCCAGACACGGTCGCGGTGGCTTGTGCCCCTGGTGCTGGTGATCCGTCAGTGGCAGTCGACGCTGTCAACCGCCGCGCATCGCTGGTGGTGTTGCCCGACCTCACCGATGTGCCCGACGTCATTCCGCCTGGAGTTCATGTCGTGACCACAGCCCAGGTCGACGGCGGTCGTGAGGGACACCTCTGGACCAACGAAGGGTTGGTCCACCGTCAGAGGCAACTCCACCACACTTCCGGGACCTCCGGCCCTGGAGCCCTCGACGACCATCTCGCCGTGGTGACCACCCCGTTCGGAGACCTGGCCGTGATCGTCGGCCAAGATCACGCCTACCCCGAGGTCTTCAGGCTCGCCGCGATTCAGGGCGCCCACATAGTGGCGGTCGTGTGGCAACCGACTCGAGCCGTCGATACCGACCTCTTGCTGGTCGAAAGGGCAGCCGAGAACCGGTTGTGCCTGGCGGCGTGCGCGGGGCCCGGTCAGCTGGGGGGAACGATGGTTCTGAACCCCCCGCTGGATTCGCTCTGGTCTCCCGACCGCGAAAGACCCTACGACGGCACGATCAACACACCGGAGATCGTTCGCGCCGCCCCCACCGACCAACTACTCGAGGCATCGGTGTATCCACCCCGATCGCTCAGCCGGGAGATCAGCCGCGACACCGACCTGGTAGGCGGGCGCAGCTGGGAAGCGTCCTCGGTGTTGGTTGGCTAGTCGAGGAGACCGAGCAAGAGATCGGCCACCTCTCGGGGGTGAGAGACGATTCCATCATGTGGTGCATCGATCAGGTCGTAGTTCCGACCAGCCGTCTCCAAGGCAGCCCTGGTAATGGCGCAAGGCAACGTCGGCGGGGTACGGCCAAAGAAGACGTAGCTCTCGGGTAGCGCGAGCGCACGCGCATCGTCGAGCCGGACCGCGTCCATCGACGGAGCGACCGGTTGAGCAACAAGACGAGCATTGATCCATTCGGCATCAGCTGTCTCGAGACCTTCACCGGCCACCACAGGGCGGGGTTGGACGAGATCTCCGCGCTGTACCCGCGGGGCCTCGGTGCCGGGAGGCCTGAAGTCGAACCCGCACTGACCGTTCTCGGGCACAGGTGCGTCGATGTAGACCAGACGCGCAATTCGGTCGCTCAGCCGTTGACTGGCAGCGCGGATGACGACACCCCCCTGGCTGTGCCCGACCAGCACCACCTCACCAAGATCGCGCTCGCTGAAGAGATCGACCAGCTCCTCGATGTAGGAATCCAGCGTCGCGTGAGCGTCCGTCAGATCTGGGGCATGGGTTTCATGGCCGGCCGAATCGAGAGGTTCTCGCACGCGATCCCACGACCAGCCACCTCTGAACGCGCCATGGACAAGAACGAATGTGCCCACCTCAGCTGCGCGTGGCGGAGCTCTCGAAGACGACCTCTCCGTACTCGCGCGCCACTGCACCCGGAGGGTACGCACTCGCATCGACGTGTTCGGACAACGCTTCGATCTGAGCCTGGTACTCAGGGATCTGGGACATCGCCTCGTAGTGTTCGATCGTCTCGAAGGTCCGCAAGTGGATCAGGTGTCGCGGACTCTCGGTTGAGCGAACCAGCTGACGACTGACGAAACCGGGCTGAGCGACCAGAAACTCTTCATATCGCGCAACAAGGGCAAGGTAGGCCTCGAGATGATTGTCGCCTTCGGTCAACCATGTCTGACTGACGACCATGTAGCTCATCGAGACTCCTTGGCAAGGAGCCGCCGCGCTCTGCGGACCACAGCCGCATCGACGAACTCACCATCGACCACCGCGACGCCGCCACTGTCTGCGCCAGCATCCTCGTAGGCACTGATGACCGCACGAGCCCACACCGACTCCGCCGCGGTAGGCGCGAACACGTCGGCGATGACCTCCAGCTGTGACGGGTGAATCGCAGATCGTCCCCCGAAACCTTGGCGTCTCAGCTCCTCGCTCGATTCCCGAAGTCGATCGAGGTCGTTCAGATCCGTGAAGACCGGCCCGGTCGGGGCGTCCAAGCCGTTCGCAGCCGACACCGTCACCATCTGGCTCCGGATAGCCCACAACTCGCGGTTGTCGGGAGAGGGCTCGATCCCCAGGTCAGCACAGAGATCGGCTTCACCAAGGGCCAGACGACGAATGCCGGCGTTGGCTGCGAGATCCGGCAGGTCGAGTACGCCGCGTGCTGATTCGACCAACGCCAGCAACTGGACCCCAACGAGGTCGCAGGACTCGTGATCCGCCTTGGGCATCACCACCCCCAGAGGGGCCAGCGGTGCTGCCATTTCCAGATCCGGCGCAATGAGGTCAGGCCGGTTATTGACCCTGACCCACGCGGGCGCATCAGAGTGGGAGCGAAGCCATGAGGCGGCATCGGCTCGCGCCGCCGCCTTCGCCGCCTCCGGGACGCTGTCTTCGAGGTCAATGATGATCTCATCGGCTCCAGCCGCGAGAGCCTTGTCGAACCGGTCCGGGCGGTTGCCCGGGACATACAGGCTGACGGTCACGGCCGACTACTCGAGGTTGACGTCGTACGCGTTGACACTTCTCTCTACCCGGCCCTAACGTTTCGTCGAATCGGAACAACGTTCCGTGGAGCGGAACGCCGCTTCTTACCGTAGTTCGGGAGAAAGATGCGCGAGACACTCGAAGGTGTCGAAGAGATCTTCGATAGACGGGGACCGACTGACTCCACGGCGACGTTCGATCGACTCTGGGGCATCACCGAGGAACTGATGGCCAAGCTTCAGGCCCGCTTCGGGTTGACCCGCGACCCGAGCACTGAGGACCTCGAGTCATACAAGGGCGAGGCCGACTATCCATCCGGAC